>JAHZHG010000363.1 GCA_019420425.1 Clostridiales bacterium | reverse complement strand
AGCGTTTGGCTACGGACCAAAAGGTCGGGGGTTCGAATCCTCTAACGCACGCTGTAAACCCTGTTCTTATTTGATAAGAACAGGGTTTTTTGTTGTACTATGCAGAAGCGAAGGCCGGCACTTTAATTCATTATTGTAAAAAAGTAAAACTGCTACTTGACAAGAAAAGTTGCATGATATATCATAAAATTACAAAAAAGTGATAGATAATTACATTATTTGACAAATAGGTGAAAAAATGGAGCAGGATGAAAAGAAATTAGGAAGGCAGTACGCCGTTCCGGCTGAGCGTCAGGAAATTATCATGAGACATATTCGCGTGAAAGGAAGTGCGCAGATTAAAGAACTGGCAGAATGGCTGGATGTTTCTGAGGCAACGATACGTCGTGATCTGGATGATCTGGATCAGCAGGGAAGGGTAAAGCGTACGCATGGAGGGGCAATCAGCAGTCACTATGGCACATCCTTTGAACACCAATATGAAGAAAAGCAGAGACTGATGCAGGAAGAAAAGCGTCGTATTGCACAGAAAGCAGCATCCTATGTAAATGAGCGGGATACGATTTTCCTGGATTCCGGTACGACAGCATATCTGATGGGAACTTATCTCAGGGATATACCGAATATCAGTGTGTTTACCTATGATACGATGATTGCCAGCTCCATCGATCTGCATCAGACCTCCAGCATGATTGTGACAGGCGGAGTACGCCGAACGGGATATAACAATGTTCTGCTTGGCAGTTATGCGGAAAACTTTTTGCGCGGCCTGCGTGTGGACAAAGTTTTTTTGGGTGCAGATGCGGTAGATCTGGATTTTGGAATTTCAAACAGCAATATGATGGAGGCAGAAATCAAACGGGTGGCCCAGAGTATAGGAGGCTGTACATTTCTGATGACGGATCAAAGCAAGTTTGATAAAGTGGCCCTGGCAAAGGTATGCGCCTTGGAAAAAATAGATGTGCTGATTACAGACAAGGGGACTGAGGAAAAGTATCTCGAAGAGCTGAAAAAGAAAATCAAACAGGTGGTTACTGTTTGAAATAAATCAGAAAGGAAAGAGAAACGGATATGAGTTGGTTAAAAGAAGTGATAGGAACAGAAAAAGCGATTATTGCCATGTGTCATTTGGATCCGCTGCCGGGCGATCCATATTACGTGAACAGCTCTATGGATCAGGTGATCGAGCACGCAAGACAGGATTTGCTGGCTCTTCAGGAGGGCGGCGTAGATGCAGTAATGTTTTCCAACGAGTTCAGTCTCCCCTATTTGACAGACGTAGAGACAGTGACTGTGGCGTGCATGGCCCGTATCATCGGAGAACTGATGCCGGATATTCGCGTGCCCTTTGGGGTAAATGTGCTGTGGGATCCGGAAAAATCCCTGGATCTGGCAGCGGCTACCGGGGCATGTTTTGTGCGAGAAATTTTTACCGGAGCATATGCCAGTGATTTTGGCGTATGGAACACGTGCGTGGGAAAAACCATCCGCCATCAATGCGCAATCGGGGCTAAGAAGGTAAAGCTTTTATTTAATATCGTGCCAGAGGCAGCAAAATATCTTGCCGAACGGGATTTGGCGGAAATTGCCCGCTCTACCGTATTTAATAATCGACCAGATGCACTGTGTGTTTCCGGTCTGACGGCCGGGGCAATGACGGAAACGGCAGTGCTGAAACGAGTGAAGGAGGCTGTGCCGGATACCGTTGTCTTTGCCAATACCGGTGTACGTTATGAAAATGTGGAACAGCAGCTGTCGATTGCAGACGGCGCTGTAGTAGGGACAACCTTCAAATACGACGGAAAATTTGAACATCATGTGGACCAGGCCCGTGTCAAACAGTTTATGGACAGAGTTAAGGCCATTCGTGGGTAATCAGAGGAGACAGCGATATGATGTACTATGAATTAAAGGTGGCCGGTCTGACCAGGCAGCTGCCGGTAATGCAGATTGCGCCGGAACTTGCGATTGCCAGCTTTGTGATATTAGGCGATTGCGAGCTGGTGACGGCGGCGGCGCCGCTGCTGGCGGAAAGGCTTCCGGAAGTGGATTATCTGGTAACGGCAGAGGCTAAGGGAATCCCGCTGGTAAATGAGCTCAGCCGGATTCTGGGACTGCCTTACTATATTGTGGCCCGCAAGAGCATAAAGCCGTATATGGACAGTCCCTTAACGGATGAGCTGGTTTCCATCACCACGCAGAAGGTGCAGACGCTCTGTCTGGACGGTAAGGATGCTATGCTGGTAAAGGGAAAGCGGGTGGCCATCGTAGACGATGTGATTTCAACGGGGGAGTCACTGCTGGCGATGGAACGGCTGCTGGAAAAAGCAGGTGCAAATATTCTGGCGAGGGCGGCGATACTGGCGGAGGGAGCGGCCAGCAGCCGTGAGGATATTGTCTATCTGGAAAAGCTTCCGGTTTTTCCCATACACTAACCTAACCGGAGTCTCGAACAGGACGAACGAAGAAAGGGGATAATTATGTTTCAGTATTTGACAGAGCTAAGAGCAAACCAGGTAGCTGAGCTGGATAAAGAAAAGACGATTGTCGTACTTCCGGTGGCAGCCCACGAGCAGCACGGGAAGCATTTGCCGATCGGAACAGATACGTTGATTCTGGAGGGCGTATTAAAGAGCTTTCAGAGCCATGCTCCGGAGGATATGGATATCCTGGTACTGCCCACGATACCTGTGGGAAAAAGCAATGAGCATATGAGCTTTTGCGGAACACTTACCTACAGTCTGGATACCCTGATCGCCATGCTCAGGGATATGGCAAAAAGCGTATCGCGTCATGGCTTTCAGAAATTTGTACTGCTGAATTCCCACGGAGGAAATACCGATGTGCTGAATGCCTGCGCCAGGGATATGCGTGATGATTATCGGCTGCGCCCGTTCGTCATTGACTGGTGGTTTACCGATTTCTGGGCAGACCTGTTGAAGGATATCCAGGAAAGTCCGAGAGACGGTGTATTCCATGCCTGTGAGCTGGAGACCAGTCTGATCATGGCACTGCGCCCGGAGCTGGTGGATGAAAAGGAATGTATTGCGGCATTTCCGCCGCAGCAGATGAGGGAAAACAAGTATGTTACCGTATTTGGGC
>JAHZHG010000362.1:595-3108 GCA_019420425.1 Clostridiales bacterium | reverse complement strand
TTTGCTAATCAGCGTCATACAGCTCCCTTTTTCTATCCCCAGCTCCATGGCATATTCCCGCTCTTTGCGGCGGTGGAACTCTTCATCATATTCAAATATACCCATACTCACAACCTCCGCTCTGTTCTTTTTCAAAAAGTCTGCCAGAATACCGTTTGAAATACATGTATCCACAGCATGATTCATCGCCTCTGGTAAGGGCATCGTCCGGCCATATTCGCGGACATAGCTCACAAAGAGCATGTAGTCACGCAGTGTCCTGCACTTTTCCATCAGTTTTTCATTATACCCCGGATTAATGTTTAATACCAGTGTTTACAGCTCCAATGAGACATTTTCTCCATGACAGACATACATATCGGACAGTCTGCATACGCTTCTCTCCGGCATTGGCTCTACTCCGTTATAGAATACCACGAACTGAGGCGCCGGAATCTTCACAAGCTTTGAACCATGCAGATCCTCATCCCTCGTCAGGGCGGAGTATACATTGGATACATAAAACAGACTGCGCAGAGGCATATTCGGATTCTTCGTTGACTGGTGCTCATAAAGGGATAATTCATCGTGCAAAAGATACGAGACATCATTT
Organism: Clostridiales bacterium; assembly: GCA_019420425.1. Taxonomy (GTDB): domain Bacteria; phylum Bacillota; class Clostridia; order Lachnospirales; family Lachnospiraceae; genus JAHZHG01. The sequence continues at coordinate 2,516 of JAHZHG010000362.1, read as the reverse complement.
TTCATTCCAATATAAACGGCATTATCCAATGTGGTTATTATCAGCTCATCCGTATCGCTGTAATCTGTCCCATTCAGCGCGTTATACAACTCCAGAAATTCTGCTTTTCCCTTATATATCATGCGGAAAATCCGATCTTTAAATGTACGTGCCGGATTCGGCATATCTCCCATTTCTGTTCTGACCTCCTCTGTATTCAGGGAGGAGCCGCGGTTTGCCGGAAATCCTCTCTGCTTTTTGTTGGGATATTAAGCATTGAACATTTCCAAGATCCGCGATATACAGAATAGAATTAAGAATGGCATAACTGCCAGATAGAATATCAGAAATAAAATGCTTATAAATAATGTATCATTGTTTTTCCGTTCTGTCAAGTCTTTTTTGTTTCTATTATGTTCCTTATTATTTTAGTTGTATTAGTCATCCACATTGAAAATACATTTTCAGCTTGCGAAATCCCTTTTCAGGAAGTACACTAGGACTATGTATGTACAGGAGGAAAGATCATGTATAACGCAACAGTGATACTGAAAAAAGGCCAGGGACGCACGCTGAAGAGTGGCGGAATGTGGGTCTATGACAATGAGATTGATACGATCCGCGGGGATTTTGAAAACGGGGATCTGGTGAATATTGAAGATTTTGACGGATATTTTCTGGGCTATGGATTCATCAATACACGCTCGAAGCTGACCGTGCGCCTGATGGCGCGCAAAAAAGAACAGGCAATTGACCGCTCCCTGCTGCGCACCCGGGTGAAGGCTGCCTGGGAATACCGCAAGGCCACGGTGAGTGATACCGGCAGCTGCCGCCTGATTTTTGGCGAAGCAGATTTTCTGCCGGGCCTGGTAGTGGATAAGTTTTCTGACGTGCTGGTAGTGGAAAGCCTGGCCCTGGGCATTGACCGCCTGAAGCCGCAGATTCTGGAGGAGCTGGAGGCTGTATTAGCAGAGGATGGGATTTCCATCCGCGGCATTTACGAGCGCAGCGATGCAAAAGTGCGGCTCCAGGAGGGCATGGAGCGGTTCAAGGGGTATATCGGGGAGCCGTTCGATCCGCGCGTGGAAATCGTGGAAAATGGCGTTCACTACTATGTAAACGTAGAGGACGGACAGAAAACCGGCTTTTTCCTGGATCAGAAGTACAACCGGCAGGCGGTGGGACGTCTCTGCCCCGGTAAGAAGGTACTGGACTGCTTTACGCACACCGGCTCCTTTGCGCTGAATGCCGGTATCTGCGGCGCGGCCTCGGTGCTGGGCGTGGATGCATCTATGACCGCAGTGCTCCAGGCCAGAGAAAATGCCGCCCTGAATCAGCTGGAGGATACGGTTTCTTTCACCTGTGCAGATGTGTTTGAGCTGCTGCCCCAGCTGGAGGCACAGGGGGAATCCTACGACGTGGTTATCCTGGATCCGCCCGCCTTTACCAAGTCCCGCAGCTCCATCAAAAACGCGGTAAAGGGATACCGGGAGATCAATCTGCGCGGACTGCGCCTCGTGAAAAACGGCGGCTTTTTGGCTACCTGCTCCTGCTCCCATTTTATGGATCCCGAGCTGTTTGCCAAAACCATTGCCGAGGCGGCCAGAGGCGCGCACAAACGTCTCCGCCAGGTAGAGTTCCGCACTCAGGCCTGCGACCATCCGATTCTCTGGGCCGCAGACCAGTCCTACTATTTAAAATTCTATATTTTCCAGGTGATGGAGGATCTGTAAATGAGCTATACCACGCTGCTATTTGACGCGGATAATACAATACTGGACTTCAATAAGACCGAATATATGGGCCTGACCGAAACCTTTGCACGGTACGGCCTGCCCTTTAATACGGAGATTTTCAGAATTTATGAAAAAATCAACCATCAGCTGTGGGCAGATTTTGAAAAAGGGAAGGTAGACAAGCCTACCCTGCTGGCCACCCGTTT
>JAHZHG010000362.1:0-585 GCA_019420425.1 Clostridiales bacterium | reverse complement strand
CTTCGACGTACTGGGTATCACCGGCGTACCGGAGGAATTTGAGGAGGAATACCAGCTTTCCCTGGGCCGGGGCGCTTACCCCATCGAAGGCATCGAAGATATTCTGCGCCAGCTGATCAAAACCCACCGGATGTACGTGGTCACCAACGGCGTACTGGCCACCCAGGTAAACCGCATGAAAAAAAGCGGGCTTGACCGTTATTTCGAAGCACTGTTTATCTCCGATGCCATCGGGTTTCAGAAGCCCCAGAAGGAATACTTTGACTATGTATTCGCACACATTCCAAACTTTTGTCCAGAGGAAACGCTGCTCATCGGCGACTCCCTGAACTCCGATATCCTGGGCGGCATCCGTGCCGGAATCGATACCTGCTGGTATAATCCAAAGGGCGCTGCACATCCGCCAGAGCTTTCCCCGACGTATATCATCACAGATCTTAAGGAACTGCTGAACCAATGCTGATCAGTAAAGCGGTCACGATAAAAGGTATCCAAAAGGTCTAAAGTATACTTTTTTCACGATGGATTCCCGGACGCCCCGGCAGGCCCACTATGCCCCGCAGACACGGCAAATTTTGCCCCTTC
>JAHZHG010000361.1 GCA_019420425.1 Clostridiales bacterium | reverse complement strand
TCGGACAAACGGTTTTCAAGACCGCCGCGTTATGACCACTTCGCTACCTCTCCATCACAGCGCAGAATTTATATTACCATAAGCCCCCAGGATCTGTCAACTGTTTTTTTCTATTTTTTTATTTTTCTGCAATGGCCTCTGCCATAGGCAAATCCTCCGGGGTGGTGATCTTCAGATTCCGATAGCTTCCCATGACGAGCTTTACCCGATGAGGGGTCATCGTCTCTATGATCATTGCATCATCCGTGGCCCCTGTACGCCCTTCCCCGATGAAGCCGGCATAAGCGTCCCGGATCAGCTCATAGGAAAACACCTGGGGAGTCTGAATGATCCACAGGCTGCTTCGTTTCGGTGTATCTGTCGCAAATCCCTCTTCGTCTGCAATTTTGATCGTATCCTTGGCCGGGACGGCGGCTACACAGGCCCCGCTCCTCCTGACCTCATCCAACAATCGCCCCAGCATGGCTTCGTCTGCAAAGGGGCGGGCGCCATCGTGAATCAGGACGGTTCCGCAGCCTTCTGCAGCCTTCAGGCCTTCATATACGGAAAGATAGCGCTCCGCACCTCCGGGGACAATCGCCTTTACCTTATGATAACCGTACTGCCGTACAATATGCTCACGACAGTAGTCCAGCTCGTCTTTCCCCGTTACCAGGATGACGTCATCAATGGACGAACTGCGCTGAAACAGCTCCAGGGAATAGCATAATACCGGCTTTCCGCGCAGGAGCAGGTATTGCTTTTGTACGGCGGAATGCATACGGCTGCCCTTTCCGGCGGCAAGTACAATTGCGGTGGTCCCTTTTTTCTCCATTATCGTTCTCCCAGCTTCAGATTTGGCACTGCATTCAGATCCAGTCCGTGACGCGTCCCTTTCTGATATTCATAGTAGGCGGCCGCTCCGATCATGGCGGCATTGTCCGTACACAGGATAGGAGACGGATGGTAGAACAGTATTCCACGCTCTGTACATGCGTCGGCAAAGGCCTGCCGTAAAGATGAATTAGAGGCGACTCCGCCGGCAATGGCAAAGCGGTCGTATTTGTATTCATCCAGCGCGTGCATAGCATGCTCCACCAGTACGTCGATGACTGCCTGCTGGAAGGACGCCGCCACATCTGCGCGGTTGATCTCCTCCCCTTTCATCTGACAGCCGTTGATATAATTCAGTACGGCGGACTTCAATCCGCTAAAGCTGAAGTCGTAGGGTGAATCTTCGATTTTGGCTTTAGGGAAGGAAATGGCATGGGGATTGCCCTCCCGGGAAAGACGGTCGATCTTGGGTCCGCCCGGATAGCCCAGGCCGATTGCCCGCGCCACTTTGTCGAAGGCCTCGCCCGCGGCATCATCCCTGGTTCGTCCGACGATCTCGTACTCTCCATAGTCCTTTACCACCACCAGATGGGTATGGCCGCCGGAAACCACCAGGCAGACGAAAGGCGGCTCCAGGTCTTTGTTTTCGATGTAATTGGCGGAGATATGTCCCTCGATGTGGTGCACACCCACCAGCGGCAGATTTCTGGCATAGCTGATCGCCTTTGCTTCTGCCACGCCCACGAGCAGGGCCCCCACCAGGCCGGGGCCGTAGGTCACGCCGATGGCATCCAGATCATCGAAGGCGACGCCTGCGGTGTCCATCGCCTCAGTGATTACCTGATTGATCTTTTCGATATGCTTTCTGGAGGCAATCTCCGGCACTACGCCGCCGAAGAGCTTGTGCAGCTCGATCTGTGAAGATATAATATTGGAAAGTACCTCACGCCCGTTTTTTACCACTGCCGCCGCGGTTTCGTCGCAGGAGCTTTCGATTGCCAGAATCAGTACGTCTTTCTTTTCCATGCTTCTCTCTTCCTTAGCTTATTCTTCCGCAAAATCCAGTTCAACGGTTTTGCCGTCCTTTCCCGGCCATGCGTTGGGAAAAATTTCTTTTACGCCGTCCATAAATTCCTCCGGTCTGACCAGAGACGGACTGTAGTGAGTCAGCCAAAGTTCCTTAACCTCCGCTGCCTGCGCAATCTTGGCTGCCTCCCGGAAGGTCATATGCTTATGCTCTATGGCCTTGGCCGCCTTGTCTGCCTCGCCGTACATCCCCTCTAAAATCAGCAGATCGGCGTTCTTTGCATTTTCTGCAATCGATGGGACAGGACGGGTATCCGTGCAGTAGGCCAGCTTGATCCCTTTTCGCGGCGGGCCGAGTACCTGCTCCGGCGTGTAGACGGTTCCGTTGTCCTCTATCGTCTCACCCTTTTGCAGACGGCTCCAGTAGGGCATGGGGATGCCAGCCGCGCGGGCCCGCTCTACGTCAAAGCGCCCGGCGCGGTCAATCTCCAGAGTATAGCCATAGCAAAGCACGTTGTGGTTTACCCGGTATGCCCGGATACGGCAGCCGTTGTCCAGCTGAAATACTGCTTCCGAGCCCTGAATTTCTTTAAAAATCAGGTCAAAGGGCAGCTCAGGGGCAATCACCCGCAGGGCGTTTACCACCCGCTCCAGACCCTTCGGCCCGATTAAAGTAAGCGGTTCTGTCCGGTCTGCATTGCCCATGGTGAGCAGCAGGCCCGGCAAACCGCTGATGTGGTCTCCATGATAGTGGGTGAAGCAAATGACATCAATTGGTTTGAAGCTCCACCCTTTTTCTTTTATTGCAATCTGCGTACCTTCGCCGCAGTCAATCAGCATACTGCTTCCATTGTATCTGGCCATCAGCGCGGTCAGCCATCGATAGGGAAGGGGCATCATTCCTCCGCATCCCAGCAAGCAAACATCCAGCATCAGCTTCCCCCGTTTCTGTACTGTACATATTCAAAACAAGCCGCATGAACTACGGCATACTGAATTTAGTATAGCATAATTTTTCACGGGGAACAAGGCATTATAGATATTCCTTCTGGTCGCTCACGGTTACCGGATGGCGGAACCCCTTGATCAGGCGCTCATAGCAGGCCTCGCACAGATCGAAGGAATGGATTTCCCCGTCTTTTCCGGAAAAGTATCCCCAGTTCTTTTCTACGTGGAGCCAATCGGCCCTGTCCTGATCCTGGGCGATGATTTTTCCGCACTGGTTACAGATAATACACTGTTTTTTCATCCGTTTTTTCCTCCCCGGCATATATCGTTTTCTTCTTGCAGCAT
>JAHZHG010000360.1 GCA_019420425.1 Clostridiales bacterium | reverse complement strand
CGCCTCCGCAATGTCAAGGGCAGACTGGATACCGGCGATTCCTCCGCCGATGACCAGGGCGCGCTTGGTTACCCGGCTCTCTCCGGCCTTCAGCGGAGCGTTTAAGTTTACCTTGGCAATCGCCGCCCGGGCTAGGATTACAGCCTTTTTCGTGGCCTCCTCCATGTCCTTATGTATCCAGGAGCAGTGCTCGCGGATGTTGGCGATTTCCACCATGTACGGGTTGAGGCCCGCGCGCTCGGCCGCTTTCCGGAAGGTCGCCTCATGCATACGGGGCGAACAGGAACAGACCACAATGCCGGTCAGTCCCTTGTCCCGGATAGCCGCTGCAATTTTTTGCTGTCCGGCTTCGGAGCACATATAGGGGTAGTCCTCGGCATGGACAACGCCCGGCTCCATTTTTGCCATTTCCACCACTTTTTTTACATCCACGGTCGCCGCAATATTGCTTCCGCAGTGGCAGACAAATACACCTATTTTCTGCACGGATCTTACCTCCTGTATCTTCTGAATGCACTGACTAACAGCTGCTGAGGCAGCTCGGGATCAAGCAGCTCGGGAATCTCGTCCGCAGTCAGATAATTCTGTCCTCTCTGACGAACCACCAGCTGTCTGGCCGCGTCGATAAGCTTGCCCGGCTTTACATCCCGCGGACAGCGCTCTACGCAGGCAAAGCAGGACAGGCATTTCCACAGGGAACGGGAATTGACCAGCGCTTCTATATTTTCATTCTGTACATAAGAGACAAACTGATGGGGTTTAATATCCATTTCCGGATAAGACGGGCAGGATGCTGAGCACTTTCCGCATTTCATACATTTGAGCGGGTTTACGCCGCTGATTTCCCGGATCTGCTCCGCCTGTGTTTTCTGATTATTCATGTGCCTGCACCTCCTCTTTCACGCCCAGTGCCTCTGCCAGCAGCTCGGTGAAATAACGCACCGGAAGCTTTGCAGAGCTTCTGCTCTGGTTCAGGTTATACAGGCACAATGGACAGGCAGTAATCAGCTCCTCTGCGCCAAAGCCTGCCGCCGAATCCATGATTTTGTCGGTCATGCTCATGGAAAGCCCTTTTTCCTTGAAGGATATGTAACCGCCGCAGCACTCGTTCCGGTAGGGATAAATCACCGGGTCGCCGCCGATGGCCCGGATGAAATCCTCCAGGATTTTGGGATTTTCCGGATTGTCAAACTGGAGCAGACTGCTGGGACGCAGCAAAAGGCATCCGTAGTAAGCGCCAATCTTTCTGCCGGTCAGCGGGTTGACTACTTTTTTCTTTACCTCATCAAAGCCCACGCGGTCGCGCAGCACCTCCAGATAGTGAAGCACCGTCGTCTCGCCGGCATACGGCTCCTTTAGCTTCATATAATTGTTGGCTCGTGTGCGGATGTCCTCCACGTGCTTCATATCGTCGTTTACCCGCTTAATCACATGATGACAGGCAGAGCAGAGGGTCACGAGATCCTGCTGTTTTTCCTTTGCCTCGTTTAATGCCCGGACAGAAGAAAGCTTGGTCGCTATCTCATCCGTGCCCAGCGGATACACTCCGCCGCAGCACTGCCAGTTGTCCAGCTCCTCCAGCTCAAAGCCCAGCGTTTCCGCGCAGGCCCTGGCATAGGCATCCAGGTCTTTTGCCTTGGTTTTCAGGGTACACCCCGGATAATAACTGTATTTCATGGTTTCCTCCAATGCCGCAGCTGCTGCGGCTCAATTCAGGTTTTGTCAGACGCTGTCCTCTTAGAGTTCAATCTGGCTGATTACACTTTTCAGTGCATCCGCACTTGCCTGAAGCTTTGCAACCTCTGTTTTATTCAGACGCATCGGCACCTTGCCCTGGATTCCGTTCGGGCCGACCAGCGTCAGTGTGCTGAGACATACATCCTCAATCCCGTACTCGCCGTGCATCATGGAAGATACCGTTGCAATAGAATCGGATGCGGATGCCAGAATCGCACACAGCTTGCAGACGGCTACCGATACCGCATAGAAGGTTGCTCCCTTATTGGCAATGATCTTTCCGCCGGACTTGTGTACATACTCTGCCATGGCGTCCTTATCGATCTCTTTGATTTCTTTTCCAAGGGATTTCATCAGACCGTAGTATTCCTCCAGACTGGCTCCGGAAATATATGCGCTGCTCCAGGGAATAAAGGAGCTGTCTCCGTGCTCGCCGAATACGTAGGCGTGGATATTTTTCTGGGCTACCTGCAGATGCTCAGACAATCCGTAGCGCAGACGGGCCGTATCCAGCAGTGTACCGGAACCGATAATCTGATTTTCCGGAAGGCCGGAAATCTTGGTAAATACGTAGGTCATGATATCCACCGGGTTGCTGACGATCACGTACAGGGCATTCGGCGCGGCCTTAACAATTTCAGGAGTAATCTGTTTTAAGATGTTTACGTTGGTCTGGGTCAGCTCCAGTCTGGTCTGTCCAGGCTTGCGGGCAATACCGGAAGTGATAATCACAATATCGGAATCCTTTGCGTCCTCATACTCGCCGCCCACAATAGAAATCGGGTCGCGGAAGCAGGTGCCCTGAATGATGTCCAGAACCTCACCGGCTACCTTTTCCTTATTGATGTCGATCAGCACAAGTTCAGATGCAATGTCCTCCATTGACAGCGTATACGCAATTGTAGATCCAACGCTTCCTGCTCCGATGATGGTGATTTTTCTTTTCATAAACCGCTCTCCTTTACCTGTAAAATATTGTCATTTTTTTAACAAATGTAAATAAAAAATTTAGAAATCCGAATATTCACATGCATAATGAAATCGCATTCGTGGTATTCTATGCGGATTTCTTTGGATATATACAGAATAGCATGTTGATAACTTTTTAACAAGTACGAAATTTGTTCAAAACCGAACATCAGCCAAATGACGAAAACGGCACAAAAATTCGGGATAAATTTAGACATTTTTTTGCACTGGTCAACATACCTTCGTAATATCCGTTTTGGGCCATCCCCTCCTTTCATTTTCGTACCGCTGCTGAAAAAATCGTTTTTTAAAGGGAAATAAACGAAGAAAAAGAAATGAATCCAAGCGAAAATACACCCCCGCTTATCGGTAAGCGGGCGCAAGAACAGAATAAATGCGTATTTCATGTCAAACTTTAACGTGGAGTGT
>JAHZHG010000036.1:13356-13831 GCA_019420425.1 Clostridiales bacterium | reverse complement strand
AGGGATGCCTTGGCTATACTCCCATAAGGGGCAAAATTCACCTACAGTCTGCGGGACATAGTGGGCCTGCCAGGGCTGAATGCGAAAGCCGATAGATTAAAAATCGGCATTTGCCGATTAATTTTCCACCAACCCTTATATTTTCAAGGAATTTTCGCTGTCAAATGCCAAATCCTTATGTTTTGCCCTTGTTTTTGCCCTTACCAGCCGAAACAAGGGCAAATTCTTTACTGCCCGACTACCATATCCAGTAGCTTCGCTGATTTTTTCTTTGCCTCTCTGGTAGCGTGGGCATATACATTCATTGTGGTACTTACATCGGAATGTCCAAGAAGTTCCTGCACGTCTTTTGGTTGCTCCCCATTTTCCAACAGGTTTGTTGTATAAGTGTGCCCTTACGGTATAATAAAGACAAACGGAAAAAGCCTTGAAATTACAGGGGTTTCAGCGTTTGTCGTTGCCAATTCAATTCCTT
>JAHZHG010000036.1:10888-13344 GCA_019420425.1 Clostridiales bacterium | reverse complement strand
GAAATATGACGAGAAAATTATCGAAAAAAGGAGGCTGTTTCATTAACGACAAAACATAATAGTGCCAGCGATCCGGCATTTTGTTGGGCCGCTGGTTACTGTCTGTAGCTCCAACAGGTTGATTATGGTAGCTTTGTCTGCTGTACACATAATTCAGCGTCGGGCGTGGAGGACATCTAATCGCATCCTCCTTCTGAGGGCACTGGGTTTCACCCGGCAAAACTAAAGTATAATTTTAGTTTTGCCGGACTTTATGCTGGCAATGTCACGAAAAATATATAAAATACATGACATGCTGCTGATTCTAATCAGCGATGGAGAGCAAACTAATGAGAAAGTGTCCCGAATAATGTATAATATTCGGGACAAATCATCTTGATAGGGTCTGATAATCTGCATACCGAGTTGTTTGTTCTCGTTTGATTCTAATCGTTCTAACCATTCTAGTCAGCTAAAGTGACAAGAATGGTTAGAATAACGACATTTAATGTGTAGCTGGGGTATCCCTCCGGAATGCACAACTCCATATTGATATTTCGCATAATGTTGTGTATAATAAAATTGGGTGAGTAGAATGAACCTGATTATTAACACAATGCTACAAGAGAAGCAGCGTATTGATTATATGCTGGAAAAGTATCAGGCATTACTTGCTGGTCTGCCGAAAGGAACGATTTCTGAAAAACCGGTCAATGGAAATATCTATTATTACCTGAAATATCGTGACGGGAAGAAGGTCGTTTCCAAATACATCAGCAAAAAGGATATCGAAGTTCTGCGACAGCAGATTGAAAAACGCCGTCATGTGGAAGCAATGATTAAATCTCTGCAAGAAGAACAGCGGCTGGCCGCAAAGGTATTGGAGGGTAACATATGATCTTATATCATGGAAGTAATGTCGTTGTTTCCAAGCCTCGACTGATCCACCAGAACCGGTTCCTGGATTTTGGCTTTGGATTTTATACAACGACCAACAAAATGCAAGCAATCGCCTTTGCGGAATGCTCTTTACTGCGTTTTGATGCCCCAAACGAAGCATGGCTTGATTTTGTTTCTGAAAACAGAGCAGGCAGCTATAAGGGAAAAGAATATGATCTTGTTTACGGCCCTGTTGCCAACGATGATGTTTATACGACCTTTACCCTCTACAACGCCGGTGCATTGACAAAAGAGCAGACCTTGGAGGCACTGAAAATCAAGAAGCTGTATAACCAGTTAGTACTAACATCGGAAAAGGCGTTGAGCCATCTCAAATTTGTTGGCACTGTGCCGGAAGGAGAACTGTAATGGAAAAAAAGAAATTTGAAGCCATGCTTATGCTCCTTGTTCCACAGGTGATTCATCTGATTGTAGAAAACCACCATTATGATGAAGTGACCGCTTCTAAAGAGTTCTACAGCTCCAAAGTCTATTCCTTTTTGGAACAGGAGGACACGAAACTATGGCATCTGAGCGCGTTGACGCTGTTCAATATGTTTGATGAAGAAAAGCGGACGGGTACGTTCACCTTCCCGGAGGAGGCTTAATCATGAGTAAAGAAGGCAATTTTTTAGTCTATTGCACAGAGCAATATAAGTCAGCAAAAGGTCTGACCGGTATGCAGGTATCCGAACTGTTCAGTAAATACAGAGTGTGGGATTATATCTATTCCTGCTTTGAAGCTCTGCATACGACTGGTGAAAACTATATTATTGAGGATATCGACCTGTATATCGAGGCCAGACAAGCAGCGATGGTATAATTTTAGAGAAATGAAATAGGGCTGCCGCACAAGCGTTTTCGCTGAGCGGTAGCCCTTACAATTTGTTAAGTTATCTCATTATCCCAAATGACTCGAAGCGCAGGATAGCGTGGCGCTTCTAATTTGGAGATTTTCAGTTTCTTGGCCGTTCTAGTTCAAAAAACCTCTGGTTTAGTGAGTCTGTCGGGAAAAGGAAACCTTCCCCATTTGTACTCACGCCTTAGAAACACAGCCCCGAGCGGCAGCGTAGTTCAGGTATACCTGACAGAAACTGTTATTCTGCCTCTACCGCTACAATGCGCCCTTCGCCATACGGATCTGCGTACTCCTCTCCGACTACGCCGCCCAGTCCCTCGGTGATATAGGTAATCAATACCTGATTATCCAGCATCACGTCTTCCAGAATAAGGCTGCAGCCTTGGAACATGCTCATACCGTCGCCGGCGTTTTTCAGCATGTAGTTATGGGAAGCTACCGTATAGGTCTTTTCGGGATCCAGCGCTTCGCCGCCGATCATTACATTCTGCACACGGTACTCTCCGTCTACGCTGACAAACATGCCGTTTTCATCCACCTTTACCGAAGAGGGAATGTCCGTGTGGATCTCATAGGTCAGTCCGGATACCTGCAAAAATCCTCCGGATTCCTCTGGCGTCACCATCGCTCCCATTTCCAGGGCATCCAGAATCTGCTGTCCGGTAGCCTCTATCATGCA
>JAHZHG010000036.1:8309-10847 GCA_019420425.1 Clostridiales bacterium | reverse complement strand
TGATGTCATTGTACGTCACGTCGCCTTTGCGGATATCCACGCGGACTCCGCCGCCGTTTACCAGCGCTACATCTGCTCCGCTTACATACCGGTATGCGTCTGCGCACAGATCTCCCAGGTTTGTCTCTGCATTGCGGACAAGGCGGATCTTTTCTTCTTTATCCAGGGTGGACGGCTCATTGATGACCAGATCTACCTCTGTCTTCGCTACAACTGTCGATGTATGCCTGCACCTCTTCATCCGCCTTCTCATAACCGGTTACCAGCTCGGAAGCAAACGCGCCGTCAGCAGAAATCGTCAGCTTGCCAATGGCGGCCAGCTTTGTTCCGGTGGAGGTCAGCAGCACATTTTCGCCGTCCTGATTCTTTACCTGCTCGCCATCAATCGTGCTGTGGGCATGTGCATCCAGCACAACATCGATGCCGGTGGTGTTAGCGATCAGCTCTGTGGACATCCACGGGCTGCAGGATGCCTCGATACCCAGGTGGGCGACGGCAATCACATAGTCCGCGCCTTCTGCCCTTGCCGTATCTACCGCATCCTGAACGGCGGCATACAGCTTTGTTCCGTCCTCATCCTGGCAGAAGCCGTAAATATATTCGCCATTTTCATCCTGGAAATATGCCGGGGTGGAGGAGGTGATTGTCTTTGGCGTGCAGACGCCCACAAAGGCTACCTTTTTATCGCCCAGCTCTTCCATTTTATAGGGAGCCAGCACCAATGCGTCCTCTCTCAGATCGGTAAAATTGCAGGATACATAGGTATATTCTGCCTTCTTCGTCAGCTCCAGGAAATTCTCCATGCCATAATCAAACTCATGGTTGCCGGGAATTGCCAGATCATAGCCCACCTTGTTCATGATGTCTACCAGATATTCTCCATTAGACAATGTACCGATGGCTTCGCCCTGGATAGCGTCTCCTGCGTCTACCAGGACTACTTCGTTTCCCGCTTCTTCCATTTCCTCCTTTAGCGCCGCTACTCCTGCGTAACCGATCACCGTGCCCTCCTCATCCGGAACAGCCGCACAGTGGACATCGTTGGTATACAGCACAACAATGTCCCCCTCTTCTGCCGCAGCCGGTACTCCCAGCATTGCGGACAAACCAAGAACCATCACACTTGCTAATACTTTCTTCATCTTTCTCTCCTTTCTATCCGAAAAAGCTGTTTCTTATCGCGGAGCGGATGCCGCGCAATAAGGTATGCTTCTGCAGATCGCTCAAAGAATAGCCTCTACGGGTAAATCTTTTGCCATATTCCGGAAAAATCCCGGTAAAATCTGTTCAATGTATTCCCGCTTGCACCTTTTTACAGACATGCTATAATAGATTTATGATATGAAGGGGATGTTCCGATGATTCACAAAAGTCAATCCGTACATCTGCTTACTGAAGGCCCGATCAGCCGGCGGATTATCGCCTTTGCTATTCCGCTCTTTCTCGGCAATCTCTTTCAGCAGCTGTACAATACCGCCGATTCTCTGATTGTTGGAAATTTTCTCGGCAGCGACGCGCTGGCCGCAGTCAGTTCATCCAGCAGTCTTATTTTTCTGCTTGTAGGGTTCTTTAATGGCATCGCCATGGGCGCCGGCGTGGTTATCGCCCGCTATTACGGCGCAGGCAATACCAGCCGCGTGCAGCAGGCCATCCATACCACCGTTGCGTTCGGGCTGGCGGCCGGCATCCTGCTGATGACCGCCGGGCTTATCCTGACTCCGCAAATGCTCCGTCTGATGGGCACTCCCCATGATGTGCTGCCAAATTCGATCCTGTATTTCCGGATTTATTTTCTGGGCTCTATGGCCTTTGTCCTTTACAACGTCTTTGTGGGTATCCTGCAGGCCGTAGGCGACAGCCGCCACCCGCTGTACTACCTGATTATCTCTTCCCTGCTGAACGTGGTACTGGATCTGCTCTTCATCGGGGTACTGGGCTTTGGCGTAGGCGCTGCCGCACTGGCGACCATCATTTCCCAGTTTGCCAGCGCTGTTTTAAGCTTTTTCCACCTTCTCCGCGCGCCGGAGACATACCGGCTGTATATACGCAGGATCCGGTTTCATCCGCTACTGCTGAAGCAGATCCTCTCCAACGGCCTGCCTTCAGGAATGCAGAACTCCATTATCTCCATTGCCAATGTGGTGGTACAGTCCAGCATCAACAGCTTTGGCAAAATGGCTGTCGCAGGCTGCGGCTCCTACTCCAAGATCGAGGGCTTCGCCTTCCTGCCCGTCACCTGCTTTGCACTGTCGATGACCACCTTTATCAGCCAGAACCTGGGTGCCAAAAAATATGACCGTGCCCAAAAAGGAGCGCGCTTCGGCATACTCTGTTCAGCGCTCATGGCGGAGCTGGTAGGGGTATTGATTTATGTCTTTTCTCCTCAGCTGATCCGCGCATTTAACAGTGATCCGGAGGTAGTGGCCTACGGTGTGCAGCAGGCGCGTACGATTGCACCGTTTTATTGTCTGCTGGCGTTCTCCCACTGTCTCGCCGGTATTTTTCGCGGCGCGGGACGCTCCATTGTCCCAATGGGGA
>JAHZHG010000036.1:0-8299 GCA_019420425.1 Clostridiales bacterium | reverse complement strand
TATGCTGGTGTGCTGGTGCGTTATCCGTATCTCGTATATCACCATTGCAACGGGTATTCTCCCGGGGATACAGGTCGTTTTCTGGGCATATCCCCTGACCTGGTCGCTAAGCAGCATTGTCTTTCTGATCTTTTTCCGAAAAACCGACTGGATGCACGGGCATGAACGGGCCTGATCTACAGGCCCTGCTCCATTTCCGCCAGCTTCTCTTTTGCCTTGCCGGCCGGCTTGGCTGAAGGATAGATCCTTTCCATTGTCTCATCGTCAAAGTTTTCATCCAGCCATGTGTCCCAGACATACTGTGTCGGCTGCCCCAGTTCTCTCGCCTCATAGCGGATCAGGGCAAGGCCGGAAACCACCATATCCGCAGTGATAAAGACAATCATAATCCAGGTGACGATTTTTCCCGGTTTTACCGGTACACGCTCGATTAAATCGGATATTCTGGGATAGAGCTTTTTCATCCACAGCACCGCCGCAATTCCCCAGAAAAAGCAAAATAACAGATTGATCCTGCCGCCCAGGTTAAAGGGAAGCTTGCTGTAATCCCAGAATATCTTGCCAAACACAATCTCTGTGAGCACGCTGCATAAATACTCATATGCACCGCCCACCACCGTGCCAAAAATAAACAGAAATCCGTCAGAACGATCGCGGAAATTGTTCAGCAGAAGCGTCGCCAGCACAATCGCCATACCCCACACGATGCTGAACGGCCCCCAGACAAAGCTGCTGCGGCTCATCCATCGTCCCATAGAATACCGGCAAAACACCGTCTCCACAATATCTCCCAGAAAGGCGCCCACAACAAACAGGATAAACAGCTTGTAAAATCCGCAGCCCTTTGCAAAAACCTCTGGCTTTTCCCTCGTTTCCACCCGTTCTGGGCGGATATTCGGATATGCCTTTTCCATTCTCCGCTCAATATGCCCGGTAATCCACAGCGCAAGCCTCCTGCGTACCTTAGCCAGACGGGTGTTCACCTCGTCCACCGGAGGGATGCTGATCTTCATATGGAAAATGGCTATCACTGATCCCAGTATATCTATTGCAAAGATGCCCAAAAGGATCCACATCGAAATGGTCCGGATAGAATACGGGATAAAACGGTAGCCAAGAAGGATAATGGGATTAGCGTAACGGATTCCCACAACGCCGAGAATCCCCCACAAAACGCTGTACTGAAGGCAGACATATCCGCCCAGATTCCATTTTTTCTCTGAATAGTCCCACCATTTTGTATGCAGGACCTTCTCCAGCAGTCCTCCGGTTATCCATTCAATGATTGTGGCATAGACTGCGCAGCCTAAAAATAAAAAAATCAGGTTATCCCGAAGCTCTGCAAGACCTACCGTCATTACCACTGCCGAAACGCCGTAGATTGCGCAGATCGGCCCCGTCAGGATTCCCCGGTTTATCAGTTTTCTCTTTTTTATCACCAGAACCGACGTCTCCAGAATCCAGCCCAAAAAAGAATAGACAAAAAACAGACAGCCTAGTTCAAATAGTCGATATGCCATATTGTGTCCTCCCATATCGATTTTACCATACTTTTGTCGAAAAAGGAACCTTGACATTTATTTCCTGCCTGCATACAATAATTGCAGATGCAACTATTGCATATACATTTTTAGAAAGGGATGCTTTTCCTATGCTGCACGCACTGAGTACCTACATTAAACCCTACCGGAAATATCTGATTGCTGCGATCGTCTGTATCTTCGCCGAGACTGTGCTTGAGCTGGTCATCCCCATGATTATGGCCGACATTATCGACACCGGCGTTGCGTCAGGCAGCACGGCCTATATTTTCCACAGAGGTGTGCAGATGATCCTCTTTGCCCTGGCTGCCCTGGCGCTGGGTGTGGGCAGCTCCCGCTTTGCCGCCAGGGCAGGGCAGGGCCTGGGCGCGGAAATCCGCAAGGCAGAGTTTGCCAAAATCCAGTCTTTTTCTTTTGCGAACACGGATCATTTCAGCACCTCCTCCCTCGTCACCCGGCTCACCGGAGACGTGACGACCATACAGAATTTTCTTTCCACCGGGCTCCGGCCTGCCTGCCGCGCGCCGGTAATGATGCTGACCTCGATCATTGTCTCCTTTACGCTGAACGCACGGCTGGCCCTGGTATTTCTGGTGGCGGCCCCGGTACTGGGCGTATTGCTTTTTCTGATTATCAGCCGTGTCCGCCCGCTGTACAGCCATATGCAGGGCGCGGTAGACCAGGTCAACCGGATTATCCAGGAGAACCTGACCGCCATCCGGGTCATTAAATCCTATGTGCGCAGGGATTACGAAATGATGAAATTCGAAGAGGTAAACGAACAGCTGCGCTCCTCCTCAGAAAAGGCCTTCCGGCTCTCCTCCATGAATATGCCGGCCATGCAGCTGGTGATGTATACCACGATCATCTGCCTGCTCTGGTTCGGCGGGCAGCTGGTAGCCGCCGGGGAAATGCAGGTGGGCGAGCTGACCGGCTTTCTCAGCTACGTCCTCCAGGTGCTCAATTCCCTGATGATGATTTCCAATGTGTTTATGCTGATGACCCGGGCAATGACCTCTGGCAGGCGGATTATGGAGGTCATGAATGAAGAAATCGATATCCGTGACGATGAAGCCGGAGATGCCGCCGTCACCCGTGGAGAAATCGCCTTTGACCACGTATATTTCAAATACAAAGCCCAGGCCAGGGAATATGTACTTTCCGATATTTCCCTGCATATCCTGCCCGGCCAGACCATCGGCCTGCTCGGGCAGACCGGTTCGGCCAAGACCACGCTGGTGCAGCTGATTCCCCGGCTCTATGAGGCAACCGAGGGCACCGTATCTATCGACGGCCGTCCGGTGAAGGAATACCCCCTTACCCACCTGCGGGACGCCATTGCCTGCGTGCTCCAGAAAAACACCCTGTTTTCCGGCACCGTCAGGGATAACCTGCGCTGGGGCAATCCGGATGCTTCGGACGAAGAGATCGAAGAGGCCTGCCGCATTGCCTGTGTGGACGAATTCATCGAGCGGCTGAAGAAGGGCTATGATACGGAGCTGGGACAGGGCGGCGTCAATGTCTCCGGCGGTCAGAAGCAGCGTCTCTGCATCGCCCGGGCGATTCTGAAAAAGCCGCGGATTCTGATCCTGGACGATTCCACCAGCGCCGTGGATACCGCCACCGAGGGCAAGATCCGCGAAGGCCTGGCCCATTCTCTCCCGGATACCACCAAGATTATCATCGCCCAGCGGATTTCCTCTGTCTGCCATGCGGATCAGATTTTCATCCTTCAGGACGGAAAAATTGCAGGCTCAGGCACGCACAGGGAACTGCTGGAGCATAATACGATCTATCAGGAAATTTATCACTCACAGCTGGAAGGAGGTGAGCTGTAATGGCTCGGTACTTCGGATATAAACGACCCAAAAACACGAAGCAGGTGCTTCGCCACATGCTTGCCTATCTGGGGCATCACAAGATCAGCCTGGCTTTTGTCGTGCTGATGGTGATGATCAGCGCCCTGGCCAGCATCCTGGGCACCTATCTGCTCAAACCGGTAATCAATACCTACATCCTCCCCGGCGATATTCCCGGACTGATCCGGATGATGGTTTTTATGGGGCTGCTCTATCTCTGCGGCGCCCTTTCCTGCTTTGGCTACAACCGGCTGATGGTGCACATCACCCAGCAGGTGACCAGCGAACTGCGCAGCGACTTATTCGCCCACGCCCAGAACCTGCCGCTGAACTATTTTGACACGCATCCCCACGGAGAGCTGATGAGCCGCTTTACCAATGATGTGGACACCATCACCGAAGCGCTCAATTCCAGCTTTACCCTGATGATTCAGAGCTTTATCACTGTGGTGGGCACGATTACGATGCTGATCCTGCTGGACTGGCGGCTTTCTTCCATCGTTATCGTGTTTATGGGGCTTATGTTTCTGTTTATCAAGCTCAACGGGAAACGCAGCAAACGCTATTTTGATGAACAGCAGAAATGTATCGGCGATATCGGCGGCTTTGTGGAGGAGATGGTCGCCGGGCAGAAGGTGGAAAAGGTCTTTAACCATGAAGCAATCGACTTTGCGGAATTCTGCCGGCGCAACGAAGCCCTGCGGGTTTCCTCTACCAAGGCTCTGTCCTACTCGGCGATGAATATACCGGTAATCGTTGCCCTTTCTTATTTTAATTACGCAGTCTCCGCCTGCGTGGGCGGGCTGTTCGTCCTGGCCGGCCTGACCGACCTGGGCACCCTGGCCTCCTATCTGGTATATGTACGCCAGAGCGCAATGCCCATGAACCAGTTTACCCAGCAGGTCAACTTTCTGCTGGCCGCCCTTTCCGGTGCGGAGCGGATTTTTGAGATGATGGAAGAAAAGCCGGAGATCGACAAGGGCAGCGTAACCCTGTGCAACGTCAAAAAAGATGCTTCCGGCCAGCTTAGGGAATGTGCGGAATATACGAATGCTTTTGCCTGGAAGGTTCCCGCAGACCCGGCCATCCACTCGGAAAACGGCCGCGGCTGCCTGGTTCCGCTGCGGGGAGACGTCCGTTTCCGGGACGTGGTATTTGGCTACACGCCGGATAAAATTATCCTGAATGGAATCAGCCTGTTCGCAAAGCCGGGGCAGAAGATCGCCTTTGTCGGCTCTACCGGCGCAGGCAAAACTACCATTATCAACCTGGTCAATCGCTTCTATGAGATTAACAGCGGGCAGATTACGTATGACGGCATAGACATACGGGATATCCGTAAGGATGATCTGCGCCGCTCCCTTTCGATGGTTATTCAGGATACGCACCTGTTCACCGGAACCATTGCCGACAATATCCGCTATGGCCGGCTGGACGCTACTGATGACGAAGTCCGGCGCGCGGCCGAAATCGCCAATGCAGACTCCTTTATCCGCAGGCTGCCCGATGGCTACAACACCGTGCTCCACAGCGACGGCGCCAACCTCTCCCAGGGGCAGCGCCAGCTCCTGGCCATCGCCCGGGCCGCCATTTCCCGCCCGCCGGTGCTGATTCTCGACGAGGCCACCAGCTCCATCGATACTCGGACGGAAAAACTGATTGAGCGGGGTATGGATGCGCTGCTTGAGGATCGTACCTCCTTTGTTATCGCCCACCGGCTGTCCACCGTGCGCAACGCCAAGGCGATCATGGTGCTGGAGCAGGGAGAAATTATCGAACGCGGCAGCCATGAAGAGCTGCTGGAGCAAAAGGGAAGATATTACCAGCTGTATACCGGCCAGTTTGAACTGGAATAAGGAGGAAAATGATGCTCGAACGACATGAGATACGAGAACTGATGATACGGACAGACAAAGCCAGGAAACGGATTCTTCAGCCGGAGTTTTCCGAAATCGGGCTGACCCTGGGAACCGGCCAGCCCCGGATCCTGGACTGTCTCCTGCTGGAGGACGGAATCACCCAGCGGGAGCTGGCCAACCGAAGCAATATGGACGTGACCACCCTCTCCCGGGCGCTGGATCGTATGGAAGAGGCCGGCCTGCTGAACCGTGAGCGCGATCCCGGCTGCCGCAGATCCTTCCTCATCCTCCTCACCCCCGCCGGAAGAGAAAAGGCCGAAAAGGTACACGGATATTTTTCCCGGCTGGACGACCGGATCTGGGAAGGGTTTACTGAGGAAGAAATGGAGGGCTTTTATCAAAAGCTGCTGAAGATCTACAAAAATTTAGAATCCTCCGGCTGATCTCCTTCCCCGGCCCTTTACTTTATATGATGTTCTTGCTGTGGGGTGGATACTACAGCTCTTCCCCATTTGTGGCAATTACCCGCTTATACCAGTCGAAGGATTTCTTCTTGCTCCGCTCTCCCGTTCCGCTGCCGTCGTCGTTTTTGTCTACATAGATAAAGCCGTACCGTTTTTTCATTTCTCCGGTGGTAAAGGATACCAGATCGATGCAGCCCCAGGGCGTGTAGCCCATCAGCTCTACGCCGTCAATCTCCACCGCCTTTTTCATTTCCTCGATATGCGCCCGCAGATAATCGATACGGTAGCTGTCATCGCAGCTGCCGTCCTCCTGCCGGATATCTGCCGCGCCAAAACCGTTTTCCACGATGAACAAAGGGATTTCGTAACGCTCATACAGCGTCACCAGAGCGTAGCGCAGGCCCACCGGGTCGATCTGCCAGCCCCAGTCGCTGGCTTTTACGTAGGGATTGGGGACAGAGTGGGGATTGCTGCCGTCCATGCTGGCTTTCACCTCTTTTTGGGCATCGGCCTTTACCACGCTGGTCATATAGTAGCTGAAGCCCAGGTAGTCCGCCGTCCCCTCTGCGAGGGTTTGCTCATCCTCTGCCTCCATATGGATCTGATACCCCTTCCTCTCCCATTCTTTCAGGGTAAACCGGGGATAATGGCCGCGCACATGGACATCGGAAAAGTGGAAGCGCTCATGCATACACTCCGCAGCCAGCATCACATCATCGGGATTGCAGGAGTACGGATAAAAGGGGACGAAGGAACACATGCAGCCAATCCGAAAGTCCGGGTTAATTTCACGGCCCTTCTTTACTGCTAATGCGCTGGCCACCAGCTCGTGATGCACCGCCTGGTACATGGCCTCCTCCGGATTTTTGTATTGGGAAAACCGCATTCCGGAGCAGGTCCAGCCGAAAATATCCGCAGAGGTGTTGCTCTGGTTGTTGATCTCATTAAAGGTCATCCAGTACTTAACCTTATCCCTGTACCGCTTAAATACGGTCTCCGCAAAGTTCAGGAAAAATCCGATTACCCTCCGGTCGATCCAGCCGCCGTACTCCTTCGCCAGATGATACGGCATCTCAAAATGGCTCAGAGTGATTACCGGCTGGATTCCATATTTCAATAATTCGTCAAACATGCGGTCATAAAACCGAAGTCCTTCCTCGTTTGGCTCCGCCTCGTCACCGTTTGGGAAGATCCGTGTCCAGGCGATACTGGTTCGGAAGCATTTAAAGCCCATCTCGGCAAAGCGTGCGATGTCCTCCGGATAGTGATGATAAAAGTCTATGGCTTCGCGGTTTGGATAGCTTCTGCCGGGCAGCGTCCCGTCGGTGATTTCCCGCAGTACGCCATGGGCGCCGGCAGTCAGCACGTCCATCACACTGACGCCCTTTCCGCCTTCCTTCCAGCCGCCTTCCAGCTGGTTTGCCGCCGCTGCGCCTCCCCAGAGAAAGTTTTCCGGTAATCCGCCTTTTTTGTCCTGGTTATCCATTTTTTCCCTCCTATTCCATCTCGATCAGGGCATCGCCGGCGGCCACATCCCGGCGGCCTGTCCACTCTACCCGTTTAAACTCTTCACTATTGGTTACCACCACCGGGGTGGTCAGATCATAGCCGGCGCCGCTGATTCCTTCCAGATCAAATTCCAGAAGCAGATCTCCGGCATGTACCTGCTGGCCTTCGGTGACATGAGGAACAAAGAATTTTCCGTTCAGCCTGACCGTATCCATGCCCACGTGGATCAGCAGCTCCACAGTATCACTGACAATCCCCACGGCATGGTGGGTTCCCATAAGGCTTACGACTGTCCCGTCAAAGGGGGCGTATACCTTATTGTCCGCAGGAAGGATTGCCGCGCCGCGGCCCATGGCTTCACTGCCAAATACCGGATCATTGACCTGAGAGAGGGGGATTGCTTCTCCGGTCATCGGGCTGGGTATCGTGCCGACGCCGTGTGCAGCGCTGTGTTCCCCCTCCCCCTTTCCTTCCGGCGCTTCTACGGATTCTGCGGCCTTAACGGATACTGGATCATCGAAACCGACGAGCCATACCAGCAGAATAGCCCCGAATATCGCTATTGCACATCCGATGATCTCTCCCACAAAGGACATGGGTGCATCCGGGCTGATTGCGTTTACCGTGGTCAGCAGCCCCGGCAGCCCGGCATACGCATAATATACGGTTCCGAAAAAGCTCATGACCACGGCCCCCGCCGCACCGGCCACGCATCCGCAGATAAACGGCTTTTTCAGTCGCAGGGTAACGCCGTAAATGGCCGGCTCAGTTATGCCGAAAATTCCGGTTACCCCAGCCGACAGGGCGACTCCCCTGAACTCTCTGTTTCTGGATTTCAGCCAGCAGCCAAAGGCCGCTCCCGTCTGCGCCACCACGGCAATGGTCTGGAACGCCTGAAAAGAGTCATGGCCGTACATATCAAAATTTGCCATTACCACCGGCGTGATTCCCCAGTGCACGCCGAATATCACGATTACCTGCCAAAAGCCTCCGATAATCGCTCCCGCCACTGCCGGAGCAGTCCTGGCCAGGAAATTATATCCGTTGGCAATCCCGTTCGCTACAAT
>JAHZHG010000359.1 GCA_019420425.1 Clostridiales bacterium | reverse complement strand
CGATGGGCAAGCTGCCGCTCACGCGTCCTTCCTGTGGGATTTCCCTGCTCGTCACAGATATCCAGAAGCTCCAGAGGCCGGCCGTCCAGTACGGCGCCGGCCAGGCGCTCTCCCTCATAGCAGAGCTTCAGAGAAAAGAAGGGCCGCCCCTCCTCCAGAAGCCGGAAGAAGATACAGTCGCCCTCCCACAGCTTCAGCCTCCAGACGTCCTCCTTTTTCACCCATTCCAGATCGCCCTCGCTGCACTCCGTCAGCTCTCCCGTCCAACCGTCTGCCGTGTACAGACACATGTATTCCGTTTCCCAGCGGTCGGAGACAAAGGTAACCGCTCCCCGGAAGCTCCAGGAGCTGAGCGTCAGGCCCGTCTCCTCCCTTACCTCGCGCAGGAGGCAGTCCTCCGGGCTTTCCCCATCCTCCAGATGGCCGCCGATGCCGATCCATTTATCCTTATTTGCGTCCTGTTCCTTTTTTGTGCGATGGAGCATCAGATAAGCGTCATTGCGCTCCAGATAACATAATGTCGTAATCTTCATTGTCTGTTCTTCCCTACATCCTTCTGGATTTGTCCGCACAGGCCTTCATGGCTTCAAATACTGCGCTGCGCATCCCTCTCTCCTCCAGCACGCGCACAGCCTGAATCGTCGATCCGCCCGGGGAGCAGACCATATCCTTTAACTCGCCTGGATGCCTTCCGGTCTCCAGCACCAGCTTTGCGCTGCCAAGTACTGCCTGGGCGGCAAACGAATACGCCTGGGCACGGGGCATTCCCTCTGCCACCGCCGCATCGGCCATGGCCTCGATAAACATAAACACAAATGCCGGTGAGCTTCCGCTGACTGCTGCCACCGCCTCCATCAGGTGCTCTGCGACTACCTCTGCTTTGCCAAAACCGCGCAGGATACGGCACACCTCTGCCAGCTCGTCCTCCGTGACTTCCTCTCCCGGGCAGGCTGCAGTGATTCCCTCGCCCACCATAGCCGGGGTATTCGGCATGGTGCGTACCAGTTTGACTTTCTTTCCAAACTGCCGGCCGAGCCACTCCAGCGTTTTTCCCGGAGCCATGGAGAGGATGGTCTGCTTATCTGTCACCAGATCCTTTATCTCCGCAATCACCTGGAGATAATACTGCGGCTTTACGGCAAGAAACAGAATCTCCGCCTCAGCCGCCACCTGCCGGTTATCCGGGGTCATCCGGATTCCCAGCTCCTTTTCGGATTTTTTCAGGCTTTCCCTGTGCAGGGCCGAAGCAATGATCTGCTCAGCCGGAACCGTATTGGTTTTGATTATGCCGCTGATCATGGCCTTTGCCATATTTCCGCATCCAATAAAACCCAGTTTCATTGTCTTTCCTCCTTTTCTTCTCTGTTGAAAAAGAGCAGGGCACAGCCCTGCTCTCTTAATGTGCGAAATGGAATTATTCAGCAGTATCCTCGATATCCGCATACATGAAGTGCCAGTATCCGTAAGCAGAATGCCAGGAACCGGTGATCTTGCTGCTCTGCAGCCAGAAGTCGTTGTAGTATGCCAGCGGGCAGCATGCGGAATCAGCCATCAGAATATCCTCTGCCTCGTGCAGAGCTGCGGAACGCTCAGCTGCATCAGTGGTGCTTCTGGAAGTATCCATTGCTGCGTCATAAGCTTCGCTTGTGTACTTACCATCGTTGTTTCCGTTGGTGGAGTACAGCAGATCCAGCATATTGGACGGATCGGCATAGTCGCCTACCCAACCGTTACGTGCGATTTCAAAGTCGCCGCTGCGGCGCATCGGGGTAAAGCTGGACCACTCAACGATCTCTACTTCCAGGGTAACGCCGATTTCTTTCCATGCCTGCTGCAGATACTCTGCAACTGCTTTGTGGTATCCGGCATCATTGGTGGTGTAGTGCAGAACCGGCAGGCCTTCGCCGTTCGGATATCCTGCTTCTTCCAGAGCGGCCAGAGCGCCTTCGATATCAGCGGTTGCGCTCAGATACGGCTGTCCGCCGTTTGCATTTTTCTCAAATTCCGTTCCGTCGGTGTCCATCCAGCCCGGTCCCATGAAGTTGGTTGCCGGTGAATAGGTTCCCTGCATCAGGGTGTTTGCCACGTACTCTCTGTCGATCGCCAGATTCAGTGCCTTACGCACATTTGCATCGTCCAGCGGGGCTACCTGCGTGTTGTAGGAGATATAGTAGGTACCGATGATCGGTTCTACATGGAACTCTTCATTTCCTTCCAGGCTCGGAATTTCCTCAGTCGGAACATCCTTGATCATCAGAACTTCACCGCTCTGATATGCGCTGTAGGAAGCGTTGGAATCCTCGATCAGATTCCATTTGATGCTGCCCAGCTTAACTGCATCAGCATTCCAGTAATTCGGGTTCTTGCTCATGGTGATATGGGAACCCGGCTCCCACTCGGTTACGTAGAACGGACCGTTGGAAACATAGGTTTCCGGCTCGATTGCCCATGCGTCGCCGTTTGCCTCAACCGTTGCTTCCTGAACCGGGCTTAAGGTAGCAAATGCTGCCAGGCTCTCAAAGAAGGGGCACGGAGCAGACAGCTTAACCTCCAGCGTCTGGTCATCTACTGCGGTTACTCCCAGCGCATCCAGATTGCCGTCGATCGCCTCGTCGAAGCCTTCAACCATTCCCAGAACGGTTTCAGCATACGGAGCTGCTACTTCCGGATCACATACACGTTTCCAGCTGTATACAAAGTCGTTTGCGGTCAGATCACTGCCGTCGGACCATTTCAGACCATCACGCAGATGGAAGGTCCAGGTCAGGCCATCTTCAGAGTTCTCCCAGGTCTCAGCCTGTCCGGGAGCAATTTTGCCATCCTGATCGATGGTCAGCAGGCACTCAAATGCGTGCAGAATCATGTTTCCGCCGTCTACCGCGCTGTTCAGCGCCGGGTCGATGGTTTCCGGATCCGGTCCTACCTGTACGGACAGCTCTTTGCCTTCAGCTGCTTCTTCTGCTGCTGCAGTCATAAGCACCCCCCCTGCCAGGGAAACAGTCATCACTGCTGCGAGCAATACACTAATTACTCTCTTCTTCATCATATCCTCCTTGTAGATTGATGTTATTTATGCCATCAGCCCTACGGCTGCTGCATACACGTATTCAGTATACCATCGTATTTTCCGGTTGTCCATA
>JAHZHG010000358.1 GCA_019420425.1 Clostridiales bacterium | reverse complement strand
CGCTGCAACTCGAGAATCGTTCCCAGCACCTGGGCTTGAATCAGCAAATCCAATCCGGTTGTAGCTTCATCCAAAATCAACACCCCGGGCTGAAAAAGGATTCCCATGGCGATGGCCGCACGCTGCTTCATCCCCCCACTCAGTTCATGTGGATAGGCATCGTAAACGGTTTCTTCCAGGCGTACGGTGCGCAGCAGCTCCCGAAGCCGCTGCTCTTTTTCTTTACGCCTGCCTTTTCCCTCATACAGATCCAGCATTTCCATCAGTGTTTTTCCTATCGTAAACAACGGGTTAAAGGAGGTCATGGATGCCTGGGGAACGAGGGCAATCTGGCGCCAGTCCAATATGCGCTGTCTATGGGGCCTTCCGTCGTAGACGATCTCTTTATCCTTAAAGCGGATTTTTCCTTCGGCGCAAGCGCGATAGTCATCCAGCATTTCCATCAACGCCCACACCAGGGTACTTTTCCCTGCTCCCGATTTTCCGCTGATGCACAAAATTTCTCCCATTTCTAGGGAAAAACTCAGCTTTCGGATTACCGGCTCCTCTGCATCCAGATATCGCACAGTGAGCTCCTCCACCGCCAAAATCTTGTTTTTCATCTATCTCTCCAATCTACGATCCAAGCTGCCTTCCGCGCCATAGGTAATCATTGTCAGCGCACAGGACACTAACAAAATCCCCATACCCGGGGGAAGAATCCACCAGAGCCAGGCATCGGTCAACAATGCATTTTTCGCCTGGGCATAATAGATAATGGTTCCCCAGCTTTTGGTTACTGGGCTGCCCAGCCCCAGAAAACTTAACGAGGACTCAGAGAGGATACCCGAACGTACCCGCGCCGATGCGCGGTACATCAGATAGGGAAGCAGCTCCTTTAGTCCATGGCGGGTGAGCACATAAAAGTCTCCTGCCCCCATGGCCCTTATGCTCTGAATGTATTCCTTGTTTCGTATGGAAAGCATCTGTGAGCGCACCACCCGCGCCGTCCCCGGCCATGACATGATGCCCAGGATCATGGAAGTGGTAAACGGACCAGATTTGGTAAATGCGCTCAGGATGATGACTGCCGGCAGAAAGGGGATTGTCAAAAAAAACGCGGTGATTTTCATCAGCAGCCGGTCGATAAAGCCACCGTACCAGCCGGAAACCATGCCCACGGCCGTGCCAATAACGATCGAGATTCCTGCCGAGAGAAATCCCACGGACAGGGAAGTCCTGGTGCCGTAGAGAACCTCGCTGAAAATATCCTGCCCAATGTCATTCGTGCCCAACAGATGCTGGGCACAGGGCTTTATATATGGCGCATCCATATCGCCGTAGGGATCATACGGCGACAGGAGCGGTGCAAAAACGGCCAGCAGGAGCATCACTGCTAAAATGATCCAGCCGGCTTCTGCGATTCGCTTATTCAATCTCCTGCACCTCCAGTCGCGGGTCAATCCTGCTGTACAGAATGTCCGCTAAAAGCAGAGCCAGGATAGTAACCACAGAAGCCAAAAGGAAGGTATACTGAATCAGCGGGTAATCCCGCGCCTTCACGGCCTCCTGCATCAGCGTGCCTAGACCGGGATAAGCAAACACCGTCTCGATCAGCACTGAACCGCTCAGCAGGTATCCCACATCCATCATGAATAAAGTAAATACCGGAACCAGCGTATTCCGCATGACATACCAGACGGTAATCCGCTTTTGGGGGATCCCTCGCATCTTTGCCAGCCTGACGTAGTCCTCGTTTACGATCTGGAGCACGCTGTTCCGGGAGGTGGTAAAAAAGCCCATCAGAGAAGTCACCACCATGGTAAACAGCGGCAGAAACAGATGGTGCAAAATATCCAGCACCCGGCTGATTCCGGTATAGCTCTCCCACATAGAGTAAGCCCCATAAATGGGAAACCAGCCCAGCTTTACCCCAAAGATGGCCAGAAGGATCACAGCAATCCAGAATGTGGGAAGGGAGCTGACCACTGTTGTGGTGAGGATCAGCGGCAAATCCTTTTTCTTTTTCCGGCGGAAGGCTGACCATGCCCCCAGCCCTGTGCCAATCAGCGTAGAAAGCACCATGCTGCTGCCCGCCAGAAGCAGGGTCCACCCCAGCCTTGACCAGATCAGTCCGGCAATCGGCTGCCTTTTGGAAAAGGAATTTCCCCAGTTCAGGGTTACCAGATCGCGCAGGTAATAACCGAACTGATCCATCAGCGGGTCATTCAGATGGTATGCATCCAAAATTCCCATTTTCTGCGCTGCGGTCAAATCTCCCGGATTTTCCCCGGCCAAGGTTTTCAACGGCGTCCCCGGCAGCAGGCGGGGCAGGAAGAAATTCATCACCACCACCGCTGCCAGTATAATGAAATAATGTATGATTCGCTTTTTCATCCCTATTCCGACTTATCCAAGAAACGAGAAAATATTGACCACATTCATTCCCTTGCCGGATACCCAACCGTCGTACATGGCCGTGTTGCAGGCCTGCAGCGTATCCGCATAAGAAATCGTAATCAGGGGTACCTCCTCGGCGATTACGTCCTGGAGCTCTTTAAGCAGACTTTCCATTTCCTCCATCGTCTTTACCGCGGACAGCTTTTCCTCCACCAGGCGGTCAAACCGTTCGCTGACGTATCCGCACACATTGTCATTTCCAACGACAAAATCACTGGCGCACAGGGCGATCAGATAGGTCAGGGAGTTGGCGTTTGACCAGCCCCAGGTGGAAAGGTCATAATCTCTGCCGTTTGACACCTCAAAGTCCGGCCAGATATACGCGTCTGCCGTATCCATGTCCATCGACTGGATCTCCAGGTCAATTCCGATTTCCTTCAACTGGGCCTGCGCCATCTCGCATACACGTGCACGGACATCGCTCTCTGCGTACGTAATGATGGAAAAGGAAAGTGGATTTCCCTCCGCATCCAGGCGGATTCCCTCATCATTTACCTCGGTATAGCCCAGCCCCTCCAGCAGGGCAATGGCCTTGTCCTTGTCGTACACATAGTCCAGGCCGCTCTGGGCATAACTCAGGTCGCTTCTCACTGCGCCCCGGGTGCCTACAAGGGCATGATCACCGTAAAGGGTAGTGCAGATCGTATTTACATCAATTCCATAGGCTAGCGCATTGCGGAAATCCACCTGGTCAAAGGGTGCGCGGCCATTGTTGATGTTGATGATCATCGGGGCAAAGCCCGGGTTGGAATAAAC
>JAHZHG010000357.1 GCA_019420425.1 Clostridiales bacterium | reverse complement strand
CCAGGGGATGGAGCAGATCCAGAAGCAGGAAAAGCGGGAAAAGGAGATCGAGTACAGTCTGATGGTATCGCAGATTGATCCGCATTTTATCTATAATACCCTGAATACGATCACGTATCTGGCCAAATTGAATCAGCCGAAGGATATTATGATTATCAATAATGCGTTGATTGAACTGCTGCGCAGCCGGCTGAGCACGTCCAAGGCGCAGCAGTTTGACCGGCTGGAAAATGAGCGCAGGCTGATGGATACCTACATTACCATTCAGAAATATCTGTGCAATAACGAGATCAATTATACCTTTTCCTTTGACGAGGACTGCGCCGATGTACAGTATCCCACCAATCTGCTTCAGCCCTTTGTGGAAAATGCGGTGCTGCACGGGATTTTGCTGAGAAGAAACGAGGAGAAGCAGCTGGTGCCCGGAGAAATCAGCATACACATTTACCGGAAGGAGGCGCGGCTGGTGACGGAGATCAGCGATAACGGCGCGGGGATG
Source organism: Clostridiales bacterium (assembly GCA_019420425.1). Taxonomy (GTDB): domain Bacteria; phylum Bacillota; class Clostridia; order Lachnospirales; family Lachnospiraceae; genus JAHZHG01. The sequence goes on along the minus strand of JAHZHG010000357.1, from coordinate 2,698 downwards.
TCTGAGGAAGAAATCGAAAAATATTTTGTGAAATCGCCGGAGGATGCAGAAAAGGAAGCCGCGTGCACGCCCCAAAAGCGGTACAGCACCCACAGCCATATCGGGATTTTTAATATACGGAAGCGGATGGGCTATCTGTACGGCGGGCAGTTCAGCATACAGGCTTTTCGCCGGGAATCAGGCGGGCTGAGGATTCAGATTCAGTTTCCCGTGGAAAGGGGCGGGGACGATTAAAGGTTACTTTTCCCATTGCAACATCACGCAGTGGAATAATGATCTTAAACACATCGCCCTTAATAACCCCAGGCGTTCCACTGAAACACTTTATCCTTTTAGGCGGTCTGGGCGTTTTTGCCCTTTGAAATAAAAGGATAACTGCTCCATTGCTATTTCCTGAATATCTGCTAAAATAAAGGGGTAAGTTAAGAGGGTAAGTTAAAGGGGTATGTTAGGAGGAATGTTATGGCTTTACCAATTAACATTTCAGATTTAATCAACCGGCGCGTAGTGGAAAATGCCCGCATTGACTATAAAGCGGACTGGAATCCGGAGCCGATTCTGCATTCTATTTGCGCGTTTGCGAATGATATTGACAACTGGGGCGGCGGATATATCATCATTGGCATTGAGGACGAGGATGGTATGCCGAAGTTTCCAATTAAGGGACTGGAGAAAAGCTCCATTGACCGGATCAATAAAGAACTCCTGCAAAAATGCAATCTGATCGAGCCGAGATATATTCCGGTTGTGGCGCAGGTGACATATCAGGGGAAAGAAATTATTATCCTATGGATACCCGGCGGCGCTGACCGGCCCTACAAATGCCCGGTTGCCTTTCCAACGGAAAAAGCGGCAAAAGCAGATAAGGCTTACTATATCCGAAAAATGTCCAACAGCATCCGGGCCAATCAGCTGGAGGAACGGGAGCTGTTTCTTTTGGCAAATAACCAGCCATTTGATGACCGGGCAAACCTTACGGCACGGATTGAGGATATGAAGTCCAGCCTGATCTCAGAATTTCTTTATGCCGTAAACAGCGACCTGCATGAAACTTCCTTAAAGCGTCCGGTGGCTGAAATTGCGGCTTCCATGCGCCTGATTGGTGGCCCATCGGAAATGCGCAGGCCCTTAAATGTTGGACTGATGTTTTTTAACGAGCGCCCGGACGATTTCTTTCCGTATGCCAGAATTGAGGTTGTGGATAAACCCGACCCAACCGGAATCGGCATGACGGAGAAAGTGTTCACCGGACCGCTGGACCGACAGCTACGGGATGCGCTGAGCTATATCAAAAACTATATTCTTAAGGAAAAGGTCACGAAGATTCCAGGGCAGGCTGAGGCGGAGCGAATTTATAACTATCCGTATGCGGCTGTGGAGGAGGTACTGTCCAACGCAATTTATCACAAGTCATACCAGATCGGAGAGCCCATCACCGTTACGGTAACGCCGGAGAAAATGGAGATTACCAGCTTACCCGGTCCGGACAGGACTATCTCAGATGAGGATATTCAGAACCGGCGTATGATTTCCAGACGGTATCGCAACCGCCGTATCGGTGACTTCCTAAAAGAGCTGAAACTGGTCGAGGGGCGCAACACCGGTATTCCCACCATATTGCGGGCAATGGAAACAAATGGTTCGGAACCTCCGGTGTTTGAGACGGACGATGAGCGGAGCTATTTCACCGTTATTCTTCCGATTCAGAAGAAATTCCTTATCCCTACGGCTCAAGAGCAGCCGAAAAAGAAAACAAGACGAAGCCTGATGGAAATCAAAGAAATGATTCTATTTACCTTAGCGCAGAAAGGAAACCTTTCTTCTTCTAAACTGGCATCTGAAATGGGCTATACAAAAGTAACTTCTGCCTTATCCAAAGCGATTAAGGAACTGATGGAAGAAGGCAAGATTGTTTATCTGGAGCCGGACAAGGTGCGGTCCCGAAATCAGAAAATATGCCTGATTCAAAAGAGAAAAGCAGATGAATGATAAAGAGCTGATCGGCGCGGTTCACTCTGCCATGTACCTCCGGAGATTGAAAAATGGTACGCGACTCGGATAGTTACCACAGTTTTGTTACGCAGTAGAAAGGCGTTTTTGAGGAAAAAGGTATAAATCCCTTGCCGAGTGGGAAATGCGCTCCACAAAGCCGCCTGTATTAATGCTTTTTCAGCCCCTACTGCGTAACAAAGAGCATGAAAAGCGGGCAAGAAACGCTTTGTTTCTTACTCGCTTTTTTCTGCACCCTGTATGGCAGCTACCCTATTTCAGTTTGTTGGTTGATACTGTTTTATGAGTAGCTACCTTTTCGCAGACAGTTCCACTTTGGGCAGTTGTTCTCCATAGCGTTGGTATTCAGTCATATGACACGCATGGACATAAAAAACGGGTCCTGCTTGGTAAGCAGACCCGTTTTTCAAAGCCGGATATTCAATTTATATTGTGCCGGCAGTAAACTGCTGCCCATTCTTTCTTTCCGGATGCCAGTATCGGGACATTGTCAGCACCCATGTTAATAAAGGTTTGGGTCAAGATTGTTAGCTTTAGCAGTTTCAATCACGCTGCAGATCACAGCACTACCTTGCGCACCGTGGGGTGTGTTTGCAAACAGGAAGTTCTTCCTGGCAATCACGAATGGCTTTATGCTGCGTTCTGCAAGGTTGTTGCTCAACTCAAAGCGCCCGTCTTCCAGAACGCG
>JAHZHG010000356.1 GCA_019420425.1 Clostridiales bacterium | reverse complement strand
GGGATGAAGGCATTGATCTCTTCCTCCCGGTCTCCGATAATCCGAAGGGCAACCGACTGCACACGTCCGGCGCTCAGGCCCCGCTTTACTTTTTTCCACAGCAGGGGGCTGATCCGGTATCCTACCATACGGTCCAGCATCCGCCTGGTTTGCTGGGCATCCACCAGATTCATATCAATCTCTCTGGCATGCTTTAACGATTCCTTTACCGCTGTCTTGGTAATCTCGTTAAAGGTGATCCGGTACATCTTCTTTTCATCCAGCTTCAGCGCCTCGGCCAGATGCCAGGAAATCGCCTCTCCCTCACGGTCAGGGTCCGTTGCCAGATACACGCGGTCAGCCTTTTTCGCCGCCTTGCGCAGCCCGGCCAGTATGTCTCCTTTCCCCCGAATTGTGATATACTTCGGTTCAAAATCATGCTCCACGTCTATTCCCAGCTGGCTCTTCGGCAGGTCCCGGACATGTCCGTTGGACGCCATAACCTCGTAGTTTGCCCCCAGGAATTTTTTGATTGTTTTGACCTTCGTCGGTGACTCTACAATCACCAGATACTTTGCCATCGGCAAAACCTCCATTTAATCCCACTTCTATTTTATTCGATAATAGCTGCCGCATCGCTCGACAACCATGCCTTTCTCTTCCAGAGAAAACAGCGCCCTGCCTGCCTCCTGTACGGATAAGCCCGATTTTTCCACCAGGCTCTGCAGACTCTGCGGGTGCAAATCTACACAACTATACAACACTTTTTCTTCCGGCGCAAGTGAAAAGTGATCTGGATTTGGAAAAATCAGCCCCGGCGCAGCCTTCGCGGAGAGAATAATCCCCGCCCCGTCGGCGATCAGCGCATTGCAGCCTTCACTGCATTTATCCCCGATCCTTCCGGGAACGGCATAAACCTCCTTTCCCTGCTCCAGCGCGCACTCCGCCGTGATCAGCGACCCGCTTTTCTTCCTGGCCTCCACCACAATCACGGCATCCGAGAGGCCGCTGATGATCCGGTTTCTCTGGGGAAAGTGGAATTTGTTCGGCCTTGTCCCGCAGGGATACTCAGCGATTACCCCTCCCCGTGCGCAGAGCTCCTCATACAGCCGAAAGTGGATATCCGGGTAGCACCAGTCCACACCGCAGCCCAGTACGGCTGCCGTGGAAAAACCCTCGCCTGCACGCAGCGCTGCCTGCTGGCTGATTCCGTCTATCCCCTCGGCCATCCCGCTGATCACCTGTATCCCCGCTTCGGCAAATGCCTCCCCCAGCTGAGCCGCCACCGTTTTTCCATAGGCGCTGCACGCCCGCGCTCCCACGATTCCCACAGAAGGCCTGTCCTGGTCAGGCAGGCGTCCCCGGTAAAACAGGCCGAACGGCGGATCAGGAATCTGCTTCAGCCTGCGCGGAAAGGCTTTGGACGCTTTACTGGTAAAGTGTATTCCCTTTTCTTCTATTTTATGTATGGAAGTCTCCAGCGTTTCTCTTCGGCAGTATGCGGCAAAGGCGGTTCCCCATTCGTCCTTTTTCTCCTGTATTTTCCTGTTTTTTTCCCGGTAAATCTGCTCCGGACTCCCGAAATATTCCAAAAGCCTTCGGATTCCTCCATAATACAGCGGCGCGCTGCACAACCATAGCCAGTATCTCTCCTCCGTATTCATGCTTCCTCCCTGCCTTCTGTTAACCGGTAGCAGACGGCCTCGCTGAGATGATCCAGGCTGATCCGCTCCTTCCCCTCCAGATCGGCTATCGTCCTCGCCGTTTTCAGCACGCGGTGATAGCCTCTTGCACTCAGCTTTCCTCCGGTAAACAGCCTGTCCATCAGCCGCTCCTCCTTAAAGCCCAGTCTGCAGCAGGTATCCAGCATCCCTGTGGGAATTTCTCCGTTGAAGGTAAAGGGATGGCTCCTGTACCGGCTCTCCTGTCGTTCTCTGGCCTGAAGCACTCGTTCCCGGATAGCGGCAGAGGGCTCGCCCCGCTGCTCGCCCTTCAGCTCGTCGAAGGCAACCGGCTTTGTCCGGGCACAGAGGTCAAAGCGGTCTAACAGCGGCTGTCCAATCCGGTCCTGATAGCGGCGCACCTCGGAGATGGTACAGCGGCAGCGGTTCCTGTCCGGGAAAAAGCCGCACTTGCAGGGGTTCATCGAGGCAACGGTGATAAATCTGGCCGGGAAGCAATAGTTTCCCCAGACGCGGGAAATCTGGATTACCCCGTCCTCCATGGGCTGGCGCAGAATCTCCAGGGTATCCCGCTTGAACTCCGGCAGCTCGTCCAGGTAAAGCACCCCCCTGTGGGCCAGGGTGATCTCCCCCGGGCACGGGATCCTCCCTCCCCCTGCCAGCGCCTGGGGCGAGACGGTATGATGGGGAGCGCGGAACGGCCGCATACGGATCAGGCCCATGCCGGCGTCCAGCATACCGGCCGCACTGTAAATCCGGGTAATCTCCAGCGCCTCCTCTCTGGTCAGATCGGGCAATATCGTAGGTATCCGCCTTGTGATCATGGTTTTCCCTGTCCCCGGCTGCCCGCTCAGCAGCAGGTTGTGAAAACCGGCAACCGCAATCTCCGCGGCGCGCCTGCACACCTGCTGTCCTCGCACCTCGGCAAAGTCGGGCTGTCCTTCTCTTTTCTGCAGAAACGGATCGCTTTCCCTGGCCGCGGGAAGCAGGCCTGTCCCCCGGGTGAAAAACTCCAAGACTTCTCCGAAGTCACCTGCCCCGTAGACGGTGATTCCCGGGATCAGCAGGCCTTCGTTTATATTTTCCTCCGGGATAATGCAGCTTTTGCAGCCCGCCCGGGCGGCCTCGCTGACCATGGCCAGTACCCCCGGCACTCCTTTTATCCTCCCGTCAAGCCCCAGCTCGCCGAGAAACAGACATTTTTCCGTATTCTCCTGTCTGATCATCCCGTATGCGGCAAGCACGGCCACAGCTACCGGCAGGTCAAAGGCTGAGCCGCTCTTTCTGAGTCCAGCGGGCGCCATGTTAATGACAATTTTTTTCGGTTCCAGCCGGATGCCCTGGTTATGGAGGGCTGCCCACACCCGGTCCTGTGCCTCCTTTACCTCAGACGACAGATAACCCACCATGGAAAATCCGGGCAGGCCATTGCTCACGTCCGCCTCCACCAGGATTAGCTTTCCCTCAACCCCGTGGAGTACAGCAGACATTACTGAACTGTACAATAAAAACGCTCCTTTCCTCTATACTGAAATAAAATGCGGATAAA
>JAHZHG010000355.1 GCA_019420425.1 Clostridiales bacterium | reverse complement strand
TCAGGCTGAGCCGGCAGCTGGAGGCTTATCCTCTTGCATTTTTTAACGATACGGCCTGTCTGGCCTATGCGGAGAAGATTTTCGGCAGCGGAAACCGCCGGGATGATTTCGTATATATCAACTTAAACGACGGCATAGGCGCCGCCTTTGTACTGGGCGGAAACCTGCTGGGCGGGGCCGGCGGCATGACTACCCAGTTCGGGCATTTCTCCCTTGGCCGGGACGGAAGAGCGTGTGTCTGCGGAGGCCACGGCTGCCTGGAAACCCGGGTGGGCGAACAGGCCCTTTCTCAGCGGATAGAGGAATGCGGCGCCCAGGAGAGCTTCAGCGCCTGCAGGCCGGTTTTATTCCGGGATGTGGGAATGCTGGGGGCCAGAGGGGACGAAGGAGCGCTCAGGGTAATGGATGCCCTGGCGGGGGACATCGGATATGCCCTGGGAAATCTGATCACCATGCTGCGGGTAGACCGGGTAGTGCTGGGCGGCTTCGGCTGCAAGCTGGGCAAACCGTTTCTGGAACGGGTGCGCCGGGCAGTGCAGGGAATCGGTTTTCAGCAGTTTGTACGGCATTCGGTGATCGAATACACCACCCTGGATGAAGAAGCTTTGTTTGGCGGCGCAGCCCGCTATTATATGGATAACTATTTTACATTTACCGAGCAACTGGAAAAACTGGTTATGTAAGGAGGAGATAGAAATGGAACGGATTATTGGAGTAAATTCCAACTGCTACCATGGCTATTCCATCGAGGACGCCCTTGAGGGAATAAAAAACGCCGGATTTCACTACGTAGAACTGACGGCCACAAAGGGCTGGACAGAGCACGTATTTCCCACCCAGTCCTTTGGCTATCTGGCTGATCTGCGGAATAAGATGGAGCGCATGGATCTGGTGCCTTTTGCCATGAGCGGTCACTGCAACCTGATGGACAGGGAGCGGCTGCAGGATTTCATTCAGAATATCGAGCTGGCCGGCTTCTTTGGCTGCGACTATATCGTCAGTTCCGTAGGCGAGGCCCATCTGGCAGACAAGGAAAAGGGCGGAATCGACGTAATCGCCGAACATCTGGATACGCTGCTGCCCTGGCTGGAAAGGTATCAGCTGACCCTGGTGCTGGAGACACACGGAGAGCACTGCACGGGAAGCATCCTGAAGGAGATCACCGACCGGATGAATTCCGAGCTGATCCGGATCAACTATGATACGGCAAACGCGGTATTTTACGGCGGAGTAGATCCGGTGCAGGACATCGATGTCTGCATGGAGGAGATTGCCTATATGCATCTTAAGGACAAGGCCGGCGAGCAGAGGGAATGGAATTTCCCGGCTCTGGGCAAGGGAAATATCGCATTCCCGGAGATCTTTTCCAAGCTTAACCAGGCAGGAAACAGCTGCCCGTTCAGTATCGAAATCGAATTTACCCAGCAGGGCCCCAAGGATCTGGCCGAGATCAATCAGGCTGTTCTGGATTCGGCAGAATATCTGAAAAAGCAGGGATTTGTATTGTAAACCTGCATGCGTCGCAAGCCGCGCGTTACCAGGAGCGAAAGCTTCAACGGGCACATGCGGACTTTTATGGTAAACGTTGTATCAGACACAATCGTGTGTTTTGATAAAGGAAAAAGGAGGACATTGCAATGAAAATGAAAAAAATTGTATCTGGCGCACTGGTATTTTCCATGGCCGCATCACTGGCGGCAGGCATGGGCATCACCTCTTTCGCTGAAGAGGCAAAGGACAGCTATACCTTCGGTTATATCGCTTATGACATGACCGACATCTGGAACGAGTATTCTGCAAAGGCATTCGAGTATGCCGCATCTCAGGCAGAGGTTCCGGTTGAAGCAGTTGTTCTGGATTCCAAGAACAGCCTGGAAGAGTCCATCACCGCTATGGAATCCCTGATCCAGCAGGAGGTAGACGGAATTTCTATTTTCCCGATCTCCACCGAGCAGGGTGCACAGCTGGTAAAAATGGCAAACGAAGCAGGTATCCCGGTAACGGTTGAGAACTTTGCCATGGATATTGATGATCCGGGCGACTACATCGCTACGGTAGCCTGCGAGTACGACGTAATCGGCTACAATGCGATCAAGTACATCGCTGAGGCAAAGCCGGGCGCAAAGGTATTCTTCTGCGCAGGCCAGGAGGGTGCAGGCGTATATGAAAAGTATCAGGAAGGCGTAGACCGCGCTCTGGAGGAGTTCGGCGACAGCGTAGAAGTGGTTGCTACCCTTCATGCCGACTGGCTGACCGATAAGGCCTACGACGTAACTACCGACCTGATTTCTTCCGGCGAAGAGTTTGATTACATCTTTGCAAACAATGACATGATGGCTCAGGGCTGCTATCAGGCTCTGCAGGACGCCGATATGGCCGACATCCCCATCGTATCCACCGGCGGATCACCGGACGGCTATCAGATGCTGGTAGACGGCATCGAAGCTGCCAACATGACCGCTCCGGTTTCCATCCAGGGTATCCAGACCTTCAAGAACCTGTATGAAAAGGTAGTAGAGGGTAAAGATCCGGAAGAAAAATTCCTGTCTCTGCCGGTACTGCCGATTTCCGCAGACAAGCTGGATGAGTTCATCGCATGGGATGACTACGCAGCTGCTTACGATTACGTATACGGCAAATAAAAACAAAAATGAATGTGGACGGCTGCTGCGCAGGCAGCAGCCGTTTTGCGAGGAACAGAAAATCCGATAGCGGGAGGTGTATCCCTTGAAAGTGGATTATGCACAGAAACCAATCCTGGAAATGAAGGAAATCCAAAAAGAGTTTTCCGGGGTTTATGCATTGTCCGGTATTACCTTTGACCTGTACAAGGCGGAGATTCACTGCCTGGTAGGGGAAAACGGGGCCGGAAAATCTACGCTGATGAAGGTGCTAAGCGGCGCGTATGCCCCCAGCGCAGGAAAAAGCTGCCTGGACGGAAAAGAATATGATACATTGACGCCCAATCTGTCCAAGGAGCTGGGAATCAACATCGTTTACCAGGAAAACGACCTGGTGCCCAGCATGGATGTGGTAGAAAACATTTATGTAGGCAATGAGGCGACAAAGGGCTTTGGCTTTGTGGACTTTAAGAAAATGCGTGCAGAAACAGTAAAGCAGATGGAGGATCTGGGAATCCGTCTGAATCCGGATACGAAGATTGAGGATCTTTCCGTATCTGACCAGCAGTTTGTAAAGATTTTAAAGGCCCTGT
>JAHZHG010000354.1 GCA_019420425.1 Clostridiales bacterium | reverse complement strand
CCTTACCGGTACTTTCTTTAATACATCTGCCATTATTTGTCACCTCCGCAATGTCCGCATCCGCCGTGATGGGTGTCGCCTTCTTTTTCCTTCAGGAAAGCGCGTCCCTCCTCCGTACGGTAAAGCGCTGCACGCTTCATTGCCTGATCAAAGTCTACCTTATGTCCGTCGAACTCCGGTCCGTCTACACAGGCAAATTTCACTTCACCGCCAACGGTCAGACGACATGCGCCGCACATACCGGTTCCGTCTACCATAATCGGGTTCATGCTGACGATCGTCGGGATGTTCAACGCCTTTGTGGTCATGCAGCAGAATTTCATCATGATCATCGGTCCGATGGAAACACAGACATCGTAGTGCTTGCCTTCCTTTTCTACCAGATCCTTGATCACATCGGTTACCAGACCTTTTCTTACGTAGGAACCATCATCGGTCGTAATGTACAGATTTCCGGCTACTGCCCGCATCTTATCTTCCAGGATAACCAGATCCTTGGTCTTTGCTCCGACGATAACATCCGCTTCAATGCCGTGCTCATGCAGCCATTTTACCTGGGGATATACCGGCGCGGTGCCAAGTCCGCCTGCCACAAACAGGATTTTCTTTTTCTTTACTTCCTCCAGATCGTCGGTAATAAACTCTGAGGGTTTACCCAGCGGTCCAACGAAATCGCGGAAGGAATCGCCCTCCTGAAGTTCGCTCATACGCTTTGTACTGGCTCCGATTACCTGTACGACAATCGTTACCGTACCTGCTTCGCGGTCATAATCGCAGATGGTCAGCGGGACGCGCTCGCCCATCTCATCGATCTTGACGATAATAAACTGTCCCGGCTCACAGTGTTTTGCAACACGGGGAGCTTCAACGTCCATCAAAAAAATGATGTCGTTCAATACCTCTTTTTTCCGAATCTTGTACATTAACTAACCTCCTAGTTTGTCGTAATCCGCAGCTTACGACTTAAAAAATTCTATCATACCCGGCGTCTGCTCCGCCTTTTATGGGAATCCGCAGAGCGGCTTCCCATAACTTACATTCCAGGAACCGCTGCGCGAACCCTGGAATTAAGATGCACGGCGTCTGCTCCGCCTTTTATGGGAATCCGCAGAGCGGCTTCCCATAACTTATACTATAATACAATGGCTGGAAAATGGCAAATAAAATTTGCGGTTTTTCTACAAAAGAATAAAGAATTTAGACGTATTCATCTACATATGCATCAAATTCGCTTTCGGACATCAGTATTTTACGCGGCTTCGTTCCCTCCTCCGGGCCGACTACGCCTGCGTCTGACAGCTGGTCCATGATTCTGGCCGCCCGGTTAAAGCCGATTTTAAATACCCGCTGAAGCATACCGATGGACGCTTTGTCTTTTTCGATGATAAATTTCCCTGCCTTGACAAACAGCTCGTCCCGTCCGTCTCCGCTGTCTGTTCCGCCCTGTACGGCCGCGGCTGCCGCGGCCTTTTGGATCTTCTCCTCGATGTCCGGATTATACGCCTGCTCCTGGCCGTTTTCCTTCAAGAACTCCACGACGGCGCCCACCTCGGAGTCAGAGACGAAGGCTCCCTGTACCCGCGCCGGCTTGGCATAACCTTGGGGATAGAACAGCATGTCTCCCTTTCCCAGCAGCTTTTCCGCGCCGTACATGTCCAGAATCGTCCGGGAATCCACGCCGGAGGATACGGCAAAGGCAATCCGCGACGGCATGTTTGCCTTGATCAGGCCGGTGATGACGTCTACAGACGGGCGCTGGGTAGCGATGATCAGATGGATGCCGGCTGCTCTGGCCAGCTGGGCCAGTCGGCAGATAGCGTCCTCCACCTCTCCCTTGGCCACCATCATCAGGTCGGCCAGCTCGTCTACAATAATAACGATCTGAGGCAGCTTTTCCGGCTTGCCCTCCTCCTCGATATCGGCGATGCTTTCCACCTTTGCATTAAAGCCCTTCATGTCGCGGACATGGTATGTCTCGAACTTTTTGTAGCGGTCCATCATCTCCGCCACCGCCCAGTTCAGCGCGCCGGCCGCCTTCTTGGGGTCGGTCACCACCGGGATCATCAGATGAGGGATACCGTTGTACACGGACAGCTCCACCACCTTCGGGTCGATCATGATCAGCTTGACTTCATCCGGCCTGGACTTGTAGAGGATGCTCATAATCAGGGTATTGATGCAGACGGATTTGCCTGAGCCGGTGGAGCCGGCGATCAGCAGATGGGGCATCTTCGCGATGTCGGATACCACTACCTGCCCGGCAATATCCTTTCCGGTGGCAAAGGCCAGCCCGGAGGGATGGCTCTGGAACTCTCTGGATTCCAGCAGCTCCCGCAGCATAACCGTGCTGTTCTGGGCATTCGGCACCTCGATGCCCACGGCAGCCTTTCCCGGTATCGGCGCCTCGATACGGATATCCGCGGCCGCCAGGTTCAGCTTGATATCATCCGCCAGATTCACAATCCGGCTGACCTTTACGCCCATCTCCGGAAGGAGCTCATACCGGGTTACGCTCGGCCCGCAGCTGACATTCGTTACGGTCACGTTGACCCCAAAGGTGTGCAGGGTCTGCTGGAGCTTCATTGCCGTCTCCTTCAGCTGCTCATCCGTATTGCCGCTCTTTTTCCGGTCCGGCAGCTTCAGCAGGGACAGGGGAGGGAATACATACTCCTGCTTTGGCTTCTCTGCATCGGCCTCGATGGCTGAGGCCACGGCCTCCGCTTCCGCCTTTACCGCCTCCTTAGCCGCCTTTGTCTTTCTCGCTGCCCTGGGCTTTTCCGTTTTTTCCAGGGTCTGGACTGCCGGCGCCTCCTCCGTCTCCGGAATATTCGCCGGCTTTTCTCCCCCGGAAAGCTCCATGTCCAGCTGATGGAAGGAGGATACGTTCACCTCATCCACGGAACCGGCCTGAACCTCCTCTGTCTGCCCGTTTCGCTGAATGGTAAAGGAGAATTGGGGGGCCGGCTTCTTTTCTTCCGTTTCAGCCAGCTTTGTGTTCTGGCTGACGCCGGCAGCACGGTGATCCCTCCTTGAATCGGCGGCCTGTACGCCGTCGAGCAGAGGAACCTGGATCTCGGACGGCTTTTCTGCCTTTTCCTGCGCCGGTATATCCCGTTTTAAATCCAGCGCGTCCCAGCCGGCCTTCAGCTTGTCCTCCAGCGCGCCCTGCTGCTCCTTTATTTTCTGTTTTTCCAGCTCCAGCTGCTGCCGGTGCTGCGCCTCTCTCTGCGCAGCCGCCTCTCTGCG
>JAHZHG010000353.1:2159-3257 GCA_019420425.1 Clostridiales bacterium | reverse complement strand
GATATCCTCCAGGCCATGAAAAGAAAGATAAATTGGGAGACTCTTGGCTTTCGGATGGCGGGCACAGCAGAAAACGGGCAGGAAGCGCTGGAGCTGGCCGAGCAGATGCATATTGATGTGGTACTCACCGACATTAAAATGCCCTTTATGGACGGACTGACCCTCTGCCGGAAGCTGAAGGAAAATTATCGGAATATGAAGGTAGTCATCTATTCCGGCTTTGATGATTTTGAATTTGCACGGGAGGCGATCCATCTGGAGGCAGAGGAATACCTGCTGAAGCCCATCAGCGCCAAGGATCTGGAAAATGTCTTTCGAAAGATAAAGGAATCTCTCGACAAGGAGTTTGCAGAGCGCAGAAACGTGGACAAGCTGCGGGAATATTACCAGAAGAGCCTTCCGGCTATGCAGGAGCAGCTGTTCATCGGTATTTTACAGGGCAGGGTGACGGGAGAAAAGGCAGCCACCCTGTTGGACACCTATGATCTGGACATCAAAGAGGGCTTTTACATGGCGACGATTTTGCGGGCAGATGTAAAGGAGGCCGGAATGCTCCAGCTGATGAACCTGTCGCTGAAGGACATGCTGGATGATTATCTGAAGGGGCAGATCGATTTCTACAGCTTTTTGTATCTGGACAACATTATTGTCGTATTTGCCATTGATACGCCTCAGCAGTCGGACAGTGTGTTTTATCACCTGGAACAGATCATCAAGATGGGTACCCGTATGCTGGAGGTGAACATCACGGCATCAGCAGGGCAGATCTGCGGGGATTTCCTGAATATTGCCACTTCGTATCAGGAAGCGCAGAGTGCGATGGAATACCGCGCGATTCTGGGCGGGGCCAATCAGGTAATCTATATCAACGATATCGAACCCAGCCCTCAGGACAGCGTATCCCTCCAGGAGTACGATTATCAGGACATCCTGCGGGCGGTAAAGCTGGGCGACGGGAATGAGACGGCTAAAGCCGTTCACCGATTCGTGGACAATCTGCGGAACAGAGCAGTGACGCCCCACCAGTATCAGATCGCCTGTATGGAGCTGCTGACGGAATTTACCAAGGTAGGAGGAGCGTATAAGCTGGGTATCCGG
>JAHZHG010000353.1:0-2149 GCA_019420425.1 Clostridiales bacterium | reverse complement strand
GAGGAGCTGTATCAGTTTTCCTCACTGGATGAGCTGGAGAGCTGGCTGCTGGAGGTGTGCACCAATCTGCGGCGGACACTACGGCATGAGCGGACCAATTCCACAATGCAGCTGACCGAGCGGGCAAAGGACTATATTGAGGCCCACTATCAGGAGAGCGAGCTCTCCGCAGATACCCTCTGCCGGTATTTGAATGTGAGCGCGGCATATTTTTCCACGATATTCAAGCGTGAGGTGGGCCTGGGCTTTTCGGCCTATCTGACCAAGGTGCGCATGGAGCATGCGGTGGAGCTTTTGATGACCACAGAGGATAAAACCTATGTGATCGCTGAAGCGGTGGGATATACGGAGCCAAATTACTTCAGTTATGTATTTAAGAAAGAGTACGGGATTTCTCCTTCAAAATACAGATCCAGCAGAGAAAAGGAACAGGCAGGTAAATGAACTGGGCGGAGACAATCTGGAGAAAAATAAAAGGACTTTATGTACAGAAAAGCCTGCAGTTTCTGATCAGCATTTCGTTTACGCTGATCACGACCGTCGGTATGGTTTTTCTGGGTGTATTTCTGTATAAAAGCTACATCAGCACTACGCAGAATGTACTGATCGAGAGCAACCAGCAGCTGCTGGACCAGGTGGAAATCAACCTGAATGCGTATCTGCGGAACATGATGCGTATTTCCGATGCAATGTACTACAACGCAATCAAAAATGTAGACTTTGGCAGCGAAAATGTAGACCGGGAGATGAACCTGCTTTACGAGGCGAACAAAGACAACCTGGTCAGCATAGCATTCTTTAAGCTGGACGGCACCCTGGTCGGCTCCGCGCCCTTTGCCAGCCTGAAATCCAATATTGACATCACCGGACAGGACTGGTTTGTGCAGACGGAGGAGAAGATGGAGAATCTGCATTTTTCCGACTTTCACGTGCAAAATCTCTTTGAAAATAATAATGGCAGATACTATTGGGTGATTTCCTTGAGCCGCGGGGTGGAGCTGACAAGCAACGGAACCATGGAGACCGGTATTTTGCTGGTAGATATGGATATCAGCGGGATCAAACAGCTGTTTACGAAGGCAAACAGCCAGGAGCTGGGGTATATTTATCTGATTGACAGCGATGGTCAGCTGATTTACCATCCAAAGCAGAACCTGATCTTTTCCAACCTGCTGAAGGAGAATAACCTGCGTGCGGCCGCCTATGACGAAGGCACCTACTGGGAGACCTTTGAGGGGGAGGATCGGCTGGTGGTGGTCAAGACGGTGGGCTATACCGGCTGGAAGATTGTCAGTGTGACGCCGGACAAGGAAATATCGATCAAGTTTTCCCAGAATCAGATGACCGTTGTACTGATCATGGTGCTGGCAATCTGTATCATTATTTTTGCTAATCAGTTTGTTTCCAGAAAGATTGCCCAGCCCATCAAAAAGCTGGAGGAGTCGGTCAAACGGATCGAAAAGGGAGAAGCAGTCGAGGTCTATATTGGCGGTCCCCATGAGATCGAGCACCTGGGCAGTACGGTACAGTCCATGGTGGAGGAGCTGCGCCAGCTGACGGACGATATCGTTAAGGAACAGGAGGAAAAGCGGAAAAGCGAGCTGGATGCCCTGCAGTCCCAGATTAATCCCCATTTCCTTTATAATACGCTGGATTCCATTATGTGGATGATCGAGGCGGAAAAGTACGAGGATGCGATCGCCATGGTACAGGCGCTGGGCAAACTGCTGCGCATCAGCCTGTCCAAGGGGAAAAACATCATCGAGATCGGGGACGAGCTGGAGCACGCCCGGAACTATCTGGATATCCAAAAATTCCGCTACAAAAATAAATTTACTGCGTATTTTGAGGTAGAGGAGGGCATAGAAAAATACATTACGATCAAGCTGATTATCCAGCCGCTGATTGAAAATGCGATCTATTACGGGATGGAGTTCATGGACGGAGAAGGGGAAATCCACATCCGGGCCTACAGTGAAGGAGAGGACATTTACCTGGAGGTAGAGGACAACGGCCTGGGAATGCCGGAGGAGCAGGTGGAGCATTTGCTTACGGATGATACCCGGATCCGCAGCAAGGGATCGGGAATCGGACTTAGAAATGTCCATCAGAGGATTCAGCTCTATTTTGGCGAGAGCTATGGACTGAC
>JAHZHG010000352.1 GCA_019420425.1 Clostridiales bacterium | reverse complement strand
GCTGACCGTGTCCGAAAGGATCATCTGATCCATCTCCAGAGGATCGTACCGCTTTGGCTTCCCTTTGGCTTTTTTGGCCGATTCCTCTGCAAATTCCTGCACTTTTTCCGTGATATCCGCATCCGTCAGCTCCTCCACCAGCTCCTTGGCCCTGGTGATTACGCTGTCAGGGACCCCGGCCAGCTTGGCTACCTGGATGCCGTAGCTCTTATCTGCCCCGCCCTTTACGATTTTCCGCAGAAATACAATGTCATCCCCGTTTTCCTTAACCGCGATGCAGTAATTGTTGACGCCGGCCAGCTTTCCTTCCAGCTCGGTCAGCTCGTGATAATGGGTGGCAAACAGCGTCTTTGCCCCCAGCAGCTGCTTGCTGCTGATATGCTCCACCACAGCCCAGGCTATGCTCAATCCGTCAAAGGTGCTGGTGCCCCGGCCGATTTCGTCCAGAATCAGCAGGCTGTCCTTTGTCGCGTTGCGCAGGATGTTGGCCACCTCCGTCATCTCCACCATGAAGGTACTCTGGCCGCTGGCCAGATCATCCGAAGCGCCGACACGGGTAAAAATCCGGTCCACAATACCGATTTTGGCGCTGTCTGCCGGGACAAAGCTGCCGACCTGGGCCATCAGCACAATCAGCGCGGTCTGCCGCATGTAGGTGGATTTTCCCGCCATATTCGGGCCGGTGATGATGGAAACCCGTTTTTTCCCATTGTCCAGATACGTGTCATTGGCCACAAACATATGGCTGGCCATCATCTTTTCTACTACCGGATGGCGGCCGTTTTTAATATCGATCAGGCCTTTTTCGTTGATCTGCGGGCGGACGTAGCCGTTCCGTTCCGCCACCAGGGCCAGGGAGGCGAATACGTCCACAGCCGCCACCGCCTTGGCCGTGTTCTGGATGCGCAGAACCTCATCCCCTACCCGGGCACGAATTTCATCAAAAAGCTGATACTCCAGAGCCACCAGCTTGTCCTCCGCGCCCAGGATGGTATCCTCCAGTTCCTTTAGCTCCGGCGTAATATACCGCTCGGCGTTGGTCAGCGTCTGCTTGCGCATGTAGTAGTCTGGCACCATGTTTTTGTAAGAGTTGGTTACCTCCAGGTAATAGCCGAACACCTTGTTGAACTTGATTTTCAGGTTTTTGATTCCGGTCTTTTCCCGCTCCTCGGCCTCCAGCCTGGCCAGCCAGGATTTGCCCTCGGTTTTGGCGTTCCTGAGCCGGTCAATTTCTTCATTGTATCCGGACTTGATGATGTCGCCGTCCTTGGAGGAAATGGGTGGATCGTCCTGAATGGCGGTTTCGATCAGGTGATGCAGGTCTGCCAGATCATCCAGCTGCTCATTCAGCCGCTTGAACAGCTCTGCCTGGAGGCCGCCCAGCAGGTACTTGATCGCCGGAAGCATGGATAAGGAGCTGCAAAAGGCGATCATGTCCCGGGGATTAGCCGAATGATAGCTGATTTTGCTGATCAGGCGCTCCAGGTCATATACGGGATTTAAGTATTCCCGCATTTCCTCGCGGATAATCGCGTTTTCGTTCAGCTCGGCGATCGCATCCAGACGCTCATTGATCGCCGCAGGGTCCAGAAGCGGCTGCTCAAGCATGGTGCGGAGCATTCTTGCGCCCATGGCTGTTTTGGTTTTATCCAGAACCCAAAGAAGAGACCCTCGTTTCTGCTTTTCACGCAGGGTCTCGCATAATTCCAGATTTCTTCTGGTGGAGCTGTCCAGCACCATGTATTTCCCGGAGGCATAGGGAACGATGGAGGTCAGGTTGGCGATGCCGGTTTTCTGTGTCTCCATCAGATAACGGAGCAGCGCGCCGGCGGCGATTACACCGTTACTATAGTCGCCAAGGCCCAGGCCGGCCAGGGATTTTACCTGAAAGTGCTCCATCAGCGCTTCTCTGCACTGGTCGTCATCAAAATACCAGGACTCCAGCGGAAAGATGGTCGCTCCCAGACGCCCGTGGATATCCTCCAGATCCAGCCCGCTCATCTCCAGGGCCTGGTTGCAGATGAGCTCCGACGGGGTAAACTTGGTGATTTCATCCAGCAGCTTTTTCTCCTGATCCACCTCTGTGGTCAGATATGCGCCTGTGGTGATGTCGGCCACGGCGACCCCGCAGGTACCCGGGGAATAGACGATACACATCAGGTAGTTGTTTTTTGTCTCGTCCAATGCGTGGATATCCAGGTTGGTACCCGGAGTGACAATGCGGATGACCTCCCGCTTGACCAGGCCCTTGGCCAGCTTGGGATCCTCCACCTGCTCGCAGATTGCCACCTTGTAGCCCTTGTGCACCAGCTTGTTGAGATAGGAGTCCGCCGCGTGGTAGGGGATTCCGCACATCGGCGCCCGTTCCTCCAGGCCGCAGTCCTTTCCGGTCAGGGTAATCTCAAGCTCTCTGGATGCGGTCAGCGCGTCGTCAAAAAACATTTCGTAAAAATCGCCCAGCCGGTAAAACAAAATACAGTCCTTATACTCTTCTTTTGTCTTTACGTACTGCTGCATCATTGGTGTTAACTGTGCCACTTATTTTCCCTCACTTATCTATTCTATGGCTTCCCCGAGGAAATAGAAGCCCTTGCATTCGCTGAGTTTTACCTGTTTTAGGGTGCCGATCCAGCCGGCGTCTCCGGGGACGTGGACCAGCAGGTTGTTGCTGAGGCGGCCGGTAACGAGATGCGTGTCCTGACGGTTAATCTCTTCGACCAGAATCTCTCCGGTCTGTCCCTCCAGCTTCTGCGCTTCTTCTTTGGAAATTTCCTGTACCTCGGAAAGCAGCCGGTCGAAGCGGTCCTTTACCACGTCCTCCGGTATCTGGTCCTCCATGGCCGCCGCCGGCGTGCCGGTACGTTTGGAATAGATAAAGGTAAAGGCGCTGTCGAACCGCACCTGGCGCACCACGTCCAGCGTCTCCAGGAAATCCTCCTCCGTCTCGCCCGGAAAGCCGACAATGATATCCGTGGTGATTGAGAGATCAGGAATTTCCCGGCGCAGCCTGGCGGCCAGCTCCAGGTACTGTTCTTTGGTGTATTTCCGGTTCATCCGCTTCAGAATACGGCTGCTTCCCGACTGCAGAGGCAGGTGCAGATGACGGCAGATCTTTTTGGAGTCCTTCATCACCTGAATCAGCTCGTCGGAGAGATCCTTTGGATGGGAGGTCATAAAGCGGATACGCTGCAGTCCATCGATCTGCTCTACCTGCTGCAAAAGCTGAGCAAAGCTGATCTCCTCCTCCAGCCCTCTGCCGTAGGAAT
>JAHZHG010000351.1 GCA_019420425.1 Clostridiales bacterium | reverse complement strand
AGGGCCAGAGAGTCAAGCCTTATCCCGAAACCCGGTTCGCCCGTTCTGTACAGAACGTCTGCAGGCCCATCATAATCAGCAGGCACCAGGGAAATATCATCAGGCTCAGGCGCTCGGACAAAAAGCCGATAAACGGGGGGATCAGCATGTTTCCGGTATAGGCCACGGCCATCTGCAGGCCGATCAGCCGCTCTGAGTTTTCCTTTCCAAAGCGGTTCGGCGTCTCGTGAATCGTGCAGGGATAAATCGGCGCACAGCCCAGGCCGATCAGGATCAGGCCGAAAAAGTTTGCCTCGTTTGCTCCCGGAATGAATAAAAACAGGATCCCCGCTCCTGCCACGCACTGGCCCAGGCGGATCAATGCACGGTCAGACAGCTTTCCCGCCAGAAATCCGCTCAGCAGCCGCCCAAGGGTGATGCCGAAATAATAGAGGGCAATCCACTTTGCCGCCTCCTTTTCCGTAACGCCCCGCACCTTTACCAGAAAGCTGCTTCCCCAAAGCCCCGCGGACAGCTCCACCGCGCAGTAGAAAAAGAAACTGGCAAGGGTGCTGGCTACGCCGGGTATGCGCAGGACATGAGGCTTTTTCTCCTTTTTATCCGGATTCTTTTTTCCCTGGTCCGCCTGCCTTTCCGGCTCCGCCCGCTTCCACATTGGCAGGGAAACGAACAGAATGACCACCAGCACGGACTGGAGTATGCCGATGCATCGATAGCCGTTCCCCCAGCTCCCGGTATGCGTCATCCAAGCGGACATAATCACCGGTCCCAGGGTCGCGCCAAGCCCCCAGAAGCAGTGCAGCCAGCTCATATGGCGCGCCGAGTAATGCAGAGCGACAAAGTTATTCAGGGCAGCGTCAACCGAGCCTGCGCCCAGGCCTAAGAGAACGGCGAATGCGCAGAGCACCCAGTATTTCGCGGCAAAGGAAAAGCCCAGCAGAGCCGCGGCAGTCATTGCCACACTGATCGCCGTCACCTTGCCTGTGCCCAGCCGATGGATCAGCCGTCCGCTGAACAGGCTGGAAATCACCGTACCGCAGGTCACAATGGCCGATATCAGGCCGGCCGCGCCCAGATTCACGCCCAGATCCTGATACATCTGCGGCCAGACGGAGCCGAGAATGGAGTCCGGCAGGCCAAGGCTGATAAATGCGACATAGATAATGATCAATAATCGAAACATGTTTCCTCCTTCTGTACACTCTGCGGCCCTCCCCCGTATCAGGGCAGCACCATTCCCTGATCCAGCTTCTCCACCGCCAGCCTGGCTACCCCGCTTCGATAATCTGCTTCAAACTCACGGGAAAATACAAGCTGCGGCCCGTCCTCTGCCTCCGGCAGCTTTACCCCGGCATAGCTGTCCGCATCCTCGCAGTATACCACGATCTGCTCCGGGTCCAAAACAGCGGTCAATATCCGCATATTCTCTCCAATACAGTCCAGAAACTCCTGTGGGGAAAGTCCACCCTTTGGCCTGCGGTTAACGGGCAGGCCAAACAGCTCGCCGGCCATGGCTCTTTTGCCCCTCCATATCTGGCCCATCAGATAAATCCCGCAGCCCATACAGAACCGTTCCGGGAAATACAGCCCTGCCACACACGCCTCATCCGTCAAAACCGTACGGCGGCTGTAGCCCAGGATCGCGGCATTCACATCGTTTTCCAGAATTACCGGAATGCCAAACTCCGCGGAAAGCTCCGCAGCAAGATCTCCCTCCTGCAATGCAGGAAAGTCGCAGCAGATCACCCGGTTATCCTTTACCGGGCCGGGCAGGCCGATGGATGCCGCTTTGATGTTGTCATAGCTTTCCAGCAGTCCGTTCATCACCATCCTGATCTCGCCGGGGCCCACCGTTTCAAAGCAGAAACGATCCCGGGCAATCTGACGGCCGCTCCGGTTGACCACGGCTGCCAGGATAACCTGCTTTCCCTCTCCCTCGCGCAGGCAAAGGGCAATCCCTCTGCTATATTCCTCGTTAAACCGATACCGCATGGCAGGCCGTCCATTCGCCCCCGCGACTCCCTCTGCTGCCAGCAGCTCCCCGGACTCCACCAGGGCCCGCACCAGAGAATTTACCGTCACTACGCTCAGCCCTGTCTCCCGGGCGATCTCCGGCTTGCTCAGCTCTCCGCGGTTTTTCATGATCCAGCGCACCTTGTTCAGATTCAGCTGCTTCATCAGATTCCCGTCGGCTATCATATGCTTTCCTCTTTTCTTATTTTATTCGGACAGTTTATAAACCATCTTTATAAACCATTCAAAACCTAAGATCTGGAATCTCCCGCAGGCAGGCGCCCCGGGAAATTCTGATCCAGCCTGTGCAGGACGCCCGGCTAAACCGGTCGTTCATGGCTCAGCCCTTCAGCCCTCTGGCCTGTCTGTCCATATCCTCCACCACGATATCGTAGATCTCACCCAGAGAAGCGCAATATTCCAGCACCTTCCACGGCTCGTTTGTGTGGAAATGAATCTTGATCAGCTCCTCATCTCCTACCGCCAGCAGGCAGTCGCCCGCAAAATGCTCCGTAAAGTAATCAGAGATCACATCCTCGTCCAGATCCTCTCCCTCAATCAGCAGCTGCGTGTCATAACGAAATTCTAACATGTCTGTTCTCCTTTTATTCTAAGTGAAATACTTCTTTGTTTTTGGCCTTTACGTTCATGGACAGCGAGCAGTCCGCCACAAACCGGTGATTGATGTCCAGCGCATAATCCACCTGGACGTCCAGCGTCTCTTCACTCTCCGCCACGTCTACCTTTGTCGCCGTAATGCCCACCAGCAGGTTGCCAAACGGCGTCTCGTAGCAGGTCATGTTCTTTTTCTTTTCTTCAAATACCAGGTGGGCATTGGTCAGGCCCTTTTTGGTCACCTCCAGGCTGCCCGGCTGAATCCGGACCAGATTGGTGATCGAACCCTCCGCCCCCTCAACGGCCTCGTCGTATTTGATGATGTGCTTTCCATCACGGCTGTGGCAGACTCCTGCGGTGATTACCTCCACCTCGCCGTCCTCCATCCCCTCCAGGGTCTGCAGGCCTTTAATGCTGATCAATACTTCTTCCGTCATTTTCTCTCCTTATTTCTGTTCATCCAAAAGAATCGGGCCATCCTCCAGAAATGCATAGCAAACCGGCTTTTCCTCCAAAAACTGCGCTCTGGCGCTGGTCGCCTCCGTAATCGCTTCCCGCACCTCGCCGATCTGCTCCCGGGGAATCAATACGCCGATCCGCACCACATCCGTATAGGAAGAATCCAGGATCGCCAGGTTCCTGCTGCCC
>JAHZHG010000350.1 GCA_019420425.1 Clostridiales bacterium | reverse complement strand
TTATCCGCGGAGAAGCGTATGCGGATATTTCCTACGTTCAAAATCCCACCGCCTACGGAGCCACTCCCCAGGCAGTGGCGTACGTGCAGAAAACAAGACATATGGAAAGGGATATTCGTGCCTTTATTTATCAGCATCTCCACGAGCTGGAGAGTATGGACATCATCGTGCCGGCGCCGGAGCAAAAGGCTCCGCTCTGGGCGCGGCTCAAGGAATCCGTGGAGGGAATTTATATTACCTCATCGATCCGGCAGCTGCTGGAGATTTCCGACGAGCGCGCGGGAAAGCATTCCGGTCTGCGCCGCGTGATGGAGCTTTTGGGGGTAAAGCGCGAGGAGACCGCCGCCTTCGGCGACGGCGACAACGACATCGAAATGCTGGAGCTGGCCGGCTGCGGCATTGCTGTGGCCAACGCCTCTCCGGGCTGTCTGGCCGCCGCGGATTTTGTCACCAGATCCCATGACGAGGATGGGGTAGCCTATGGCATATACGAAATATTAAACCGATAGGATTAGGGGATCAAAAGTGGTTCACGGATTGTTCCGCGCTTCGCGCTCCCACAATCCTACCGGAAATTCGGAATCCGTGGGGCCCCTGCCCCACTACTTCCTCATTCCCGGGCGTGTCATAAAGTCTCTCATCCACTGCCATGCAAGCATGGCGTGAATTCGGACTTTTGACACTTGAACCCCGATAGAAAAACAACGCATGTATGGAGGGTTTTACGCATGATTCAGGAAATGCTGGAGTACAACAAAAAATTTGTCGAAGAAAAAATGTATGAGAAATTCACCACAAGCAAATATCCGGATAAGAAGATCGCCATTCTGACCTGTATGGATACCCGTCTGGTTGAGCTTCTCCCGGCTGCGCTGGGCATCAAAAACGGAGATGTAAAGATCATCAAAAACGCCGGCGGCGTAGTCACCAGCCCCTTCGGCAGCGTAGTGCGCAGCCTGCTGGTCGCCATCATCGAGCTTGGCGTAACCGAGGTCATGGTCATCGGCCATACCGACTGCGGCGTACAGCACATCGACAGCGACATGATGATCGAACACATGAAAAAGCGCGGCGTTCCCCAGGAAAACATCGATTTAATCAAATACTGCGGCATTGATTTTAAAAAATGGCTGGCTGGTTTTGACTCCGTAGAAATTTCCGTACAGGAGACCGTAGACACCCTGAGAAACCATCCGCTGATTCCCAAGGATGTGAACATCGGCGGATACGTAATCAATACAGAGACCGGAGAGCTGAAGGTGCTGGTAGAGTAGTCCGTGTACCGTAAAGCAGGGAAACCTCCCAAACGACTAAGTCAAGGGGCCGTCGCACTAACAGAGTGCGACAGCCCCTTTGACATATCTAAATTTATTTTCTGCCGTAAAAAGTCTTGATCATGAACTTCGATTTATTCAACCGTGTTGTAAAGTATATCGTGGAAAAATGTCGGCAAGACCTTTTCAGCCAATGCCATTGGGAAATTTCTCAAAAGTGAGGGACATTCCTTGTCCGTCGAAGCAGTTTACAACTATCTGAGTTGGCTGGAAAAAGCGTTTGTAATCTATCGCTGCCAGCGATATGACTTGCAGGGAAAATCCGTGCTGAAAACGCAGGAAAAATTTTATTTGGCAGACGCTTTCCTGAAATACTGTGTCATGGGCTTTAATAATACAGCACACCGGTAATGATCAAAATACATCCGGAAATCCCCCTGACTACATCAAGAGAATGATTTTCTGTGCCACCGGCTGGGGATTCCCATTCGGGGCAGCCACGGCAAAGAGCCGGAGCGGTGAGTTGCCAGTTTGGCAGCTTCGACAGATTCTCCCTCTTGCAAATTGTTATCATATATGATAACATTAAAGCAGTGAGGTGAGAGTATGGATGAACTGCGCAAACGGCAGAAAATCATATCCCAGCTTGTGGAGGCCCGTCTGGAACAGGGCATTTCCCAGGCAGAACTGGCAAGGCGGCTGGGAATCCAGCGTTCCGGCATTAACCGCCTGGAAAGTGGGACACAGAACCCCACGCTTGATATGATCTTAAAAATCGCCTCGGCGCTGGGGAAGGATGTTTCACTGGAACTGAACGACAAGGAGGAGCCTATGAGTAATGTTTACAGTCTCCGCATTTATGATACGGAGCTAATGCGCTTTTCCATGGAAAAGCAGGGCTTGTCCGGCCTTGTAGCCGAAATCTTATACACCAACGAGGAGCAGGCCCATTTGCTGCCTTTGGATATGGAGCGCACCGGCGAGGGCATCATTCATTGGCTGGAGCGGCGGGTTATCCCCAAAAACCGCGCCTTTGTGGACGAGATTTTGAAAACCCTTGGCCTCAGCCACAACGACACTAAGGGAATCATCGACGTGTGCAAGGGGCTGTCGCTCAACGACAGCTATTGGGTGGTGCCGGAAGGATTTGAGGGGAAATTCTCCCAATACAATCTTTACGAAAATCGCTTTTCCGAGATACTGGCGCTGGTGGCCTATACCGGCGCAGGCGGGAGCAGGCAGGCGTTTACCACATCCCCGGAGCTGACCACAGGCGGTATGCTGCCCAAGGCGTGGCGCTATGTGGAGCACGATGGGATTTATCTCTACAAGGGCGGCGCGTCCAATGCGGGCCGTGAGCCGTACTGCGAGTATTATGCTTCGCAGATTGCGGAAACCATGCGTCTGAACGCCGTGCATTATGACCTGGAGAATTGGAAAGGCATTACCGCCTCTAAGTGCGCCCTGTTTACCAACATCGACACGGCCTATATCCCCATCGGGCGCATTGTCCGAACCGGAGGCATTGCCGCCTGCCTTGCCTACTATGACAAACTGGGGCCGGAGTTTTCCGAGCAAATCCGCAGTATGCTGGTGTTTGACGCCCTGATTTACAATGAGGACCGCCACTTTGGAAACTTTGGTGTCCTGCGAGATAACTACAGCGGCAACATCGTTGCGCCCGCCCCCATTTTTGACAATGGGCTGTCCCTGTTCTGCTATGCCGGTAAGGAAGATTATGCGAACCTGGACGAGTATGCAAAAACCCGTTCTAACCCCTACAACATCTCCTATGAGGAAGTGTGTGCGGAGGTCATGGGGCCAAAGCAGAAAGAGCAGCTCCGCCGCATGATCGGGTTCCGGTTCAAGCGTCACGAAAGCCTCAACCTGCCGGAAGAACATTTGCAGGCCATTGAGAAGCACTTGGAGGGCCGGGTGCGCAAGCTGCTGGCAATCCCCACCCGCCATCTGAAATAGGAGAAGGCGCGGAAAAAATGTGCTTCTGGGAGGTAGAT
>JAHZHG010000035.1 GCA_019420425.1 Clostridiales bacterium | reverse complement strand
CTCGCACTGAGCCGCTCTGGCTGCCGCCAGCACTTCCTCATCTGTCGCACCCGCCCGGCCAAGGCGGATGTTCTCCATGACGGAATTGTCAAAGAGCGTCACCTCCTGAAAGACGATGGCATAGTGCTTAAACAGCGTTTCCGGCTCCACGGTCGTCACGTCCACGCCGCCCAGCAATACCTGACCGGCATCTGCGTCCCAGAACCGGGCTGCCAGGCGAGAAACTGTAGATTTTCCGCTGCCGGAAGGGCCTGCCAGCGCCGTGATCTGCCCCTGCTTTGCTACAAAGGACACACCGTTTAACACTGGCTCCTCATTATACGAAAACGAAACATCCTTAAACTCAATGTCGTACCCATTGTTTTCGCAGACGGGCCGTCCTGCCTGCTCCACCGTTGCCTCCATCTGCTTCGTGCGCTCAATGCTGACAAATGCGGAAAACAGTTCCGCCATGAGCATAAAGCAGGAGCTAAAGGGCTCATAGACACGGCCGGCCACCAGCAGATAAAGGATAAACATATTGACGGACAGCGCGCGCTGCGCTACCAGCATGCCGCCGACCAGCAGAACAGCCACCAGGCCAAAGCGCACCGTCAGCTGCGCCAGCGTCACAGCGATACCCGGAGCCAGCTCATTGCGAAACGCACACTTTACCACATGATCCAGCTTTTTCTCAACCCCCTCCAGATATTCCTGCTCCAGCCCGGCAGAACGAAGCTCCTGGATGGCGTCCAGGTATTCCTGCACCCCATCAAAGGCGGCGCGATGGGCGTCATAATTGCTGCTTTCCGCTTTTACCTGGGCTTTTCTGGCCGCCGCCAGAATGAGCGCGGCCGCAGGCACCGGCAGGACAATGCACAGCCCCATGCGCCAGTCCATGACGAGCAGGCCGGCGGACACGATCACAAACATAATGACTGTGCCAAATAAGCTGGGAACCGCATTGGAAAAGATTCGTTCCAGTTTGGAACAGTCTCCCATCATGGTCGTCGTCAGGTCGGACAGGTCTCGCTGTCCAAAAAATGACAGGGGTAAACGACGCAGTTTTTCCGCCAGCGCGATCCTCCGATTGGCGCTTTCCTCATAAGCTACTTTATAAGTCAAATTGTACTGAATCCACTGGGTGATGAAAATCAGCATTAAGAGCGCTGCCGCCATCAGAAGAATCACCCCTGGCCGGATGCTCAGCCCGGCATTCCCGCAAAGCTGATCAAGAAGCCCCATGGTCACCAGCATTAAAAGAGAAATGGGGGCCATGATACACAGCTGTCCTATCGTCGTGGCCGCGATCCCTCGCTTCAGCTCCCGCGCTCCCTGATCGCTCAATGCAAACCATTTCTTCAGCATGGCTTCACCTCCTCTTTTCGGTCAATCTTCCAGGTAATGGTCTGATTATAATCTGCCCACATGCGGGCATACTCGCCATTTTGGCTCAACAGCTCCCGATGTGTTCCCTGCTCGGCCAGCCGTCCTGTTTTCATTACCAGGATCTGATCCGCGTCCTGGATTGTGGCCAGCCGGTGCGCGATCATAATCACTGTTTTTCCCTTTGTCAGTTCCTTCAATGCCGCCTGGATCTGCGCCTCGTTCTCCGGATCGGCGAATGCCGTGGCTTCATCGAAAATAATCACCGGCGCATCCTTTAGGATCGCCCGGGCAATGGCCACTCGCTGCACCTCTCCGCCGGAAAGATAGACGCCTTTTGCGCCCACGATACTGTCGATGCCCTCGGGCAGCTTTTTCAGAATGTCGTCGCACTGCGCCAGCTGAGCCGCACGCAGGATTTCCTCCCGGCTTGCGCCTTTGCATCCGCCGCGGATATTTTCTTCCAGAGTTGCTTTCCATAATTTGGGATTTTGGAATACAAAAGCAACCTTTTCCATCAGCTCCCGCCTGGAGAACCGGGACAGCTCCACGCCGCCCAGGGTAATACTCCCTTCCTGCACATCATAAAAGCGCGGTACCAAAGTTCCGATGGTCGTTTTTCCGGAGCCGGAATGTCCTACCAGCGCCGTAAACGTCCCGGCTCTGGCCGTAAAGCTGACATCCGTAATCGCCGGCTGTTCCCCGGTGGGATAGGTAAAGGTCACATGCGAAAAACGAATGTCGCTGTCCTGTGTCGTCTGCGGTTCCTGCGCTTCCGGCTGCTCCCTGGTCAGCAGGATCGTGTCAATCCGGCGCATGGACTCCACAGCCTGCATCTTATAGTTACTCATGTACATAATCTTATTGAGGACAGAAGCGCAGGCCGGGGCAAAGATCAGGTAAAATAAGAAGCTCTCTGTAAATGCAGACAAATCCCCTGCTGCTGCCAGGCCGATCAGTGCTGCTGGGATCAGCACCAGAAAGGCGGCATTGACCACTGTGTTGAACCCCACATATCCTGGCTTGCAGGCCATGGTAAAGGCCAGCGCGTCATCCCGATAGGCATTGATCGCTTCCTTAAACCGGCGGATTGAATGCACAGACTGCCCAAATACCTTGATCACAGAGATCCCGCGGACATACTCCACTGCCTCATGGTTCATCTCCTCCTGCGCATCCTGGTAACGCTTCATGAAATTCATGGTTTTCTCGCCCATCATACTCATCTGGCAGGCGAAGCTCGCAATCAGCAGCACGACCAGCGGAAGGCCGATGCGCCAGTCGATGGCCAGCATCAGTACAAGGCTGGCCATCGTTGTCACCTGGGCGCTTACCAGATCCGGCATCTGGTGGGCAAGATAAGACTCCACCTGGGCGCTGTTTTCATCAATGATCTTTCTTAGCTTCCCGCTGGGATTTTCCTCAAAATACCCCATAGACATCCCGGATAAATGGCGGAGCACCGCCATTTTTAAATTTTTTTCCGTATGGAACGCTACCGTATGGGAGCACAGCAGCGCTGCAAAATTAAATATCAGACCGACCAGCTCCAGCGCCAATGCCCACACGCCCCACCGGGCCAGGGAAGCCGCGTCAAGCCCGCTTCCTGTCAGGCCGTTCAAAAGCTCACAGGCGGCAAAATACACACACACAAACGGCCCCAAGAGAAACAGGGCGCTGATGCCGGCCATAAGCTGCGCCATGCCAAGCAGCGGACGGTGTCGTCCCGCGAACTCCAGCAGGCGTGGAATACCGGTTTTCCGCGGCTTTTTTGTCTGCGCATCCTCTCCGAATACTTTCTTCATATAGCTCACTCCTCTCTCATTAAGCAGCATAAATTTCTTTACCTCCCCCGCATGAACTTCAAAATCTTACCATAGGAATTGTTCTCCTGCCACTCTGAAAAGCCACTCCCTGTGCAAAATGCTCCAAAAAGCCAAAAAAGTGATGCCGCCGGTCTGGCCGCATCACTTGGCTTGCAGCCCGTCACCGCATAGAACGCCTCAGAAAATTTGCTCGGATTTTGATAACCCAATTCCAAAGCGATCTCACTGATTTTTCGATTCGACTGACACAGGAGCTGTGCCGCCCGATGCATTTTATAACTGCGTAAATACGCATACGGAGATTCGCCGTAAATTTGCCGGAAGCCGTCCTTTAGCTGTGTCAGGCTTAGGTTATGCTCCAACGCCAATTCCTTCAGATTGGTACGGTGTTCCATATCCTGTATTAGCTGCTCCCGCACATGCTTGATCCGGTCTGCAATTTCGCCGGAAATATATTCCTGATTTTCCACAAAAACCGTTTGCCTGGACTGGAAATGGTAGAGCAGCTCCAATACGTTCAGCCGCAAAGAAGGGAGGGATGGATGACGCAAATGTGTATACAGCTCCTGATACACCCGCTCTATTTCTGCATTGCGCCGAAATACCGGGGACTTTGTTTCCAGAGAATATTTCTCCGCTATTTTTTCCGCACTGATTTGGAATGCCTGAAGCTCCCGCACCGTTTTCATAATCTCCGGAAATAAAATGATGGTGGAACCATAAAAATATTTTAGCGGAAAGGAAGAGGCGATGGGTGGGTGCAGCTGGCTGTTCAGCGCAATATCTCCTTCTCCTAAGTATAGATAATTCCTGCTGTCAAACGCGCACTCAAACCGTCCCTTCCTGCAGTGATTGATCCCGATCACATTCTGCCTTTCGCTGCTGCGAAAACAGCTCTCGGAAGAGAAATCCACAACCATAAGCTGCACACCGGGGAAGATGTCATACAGCCACATATCGGCAGTCCCATCCTGTACCTGAAAATCCACATAAGTCACAAAGGATTCCTGCCCCCGCATTTTTTTGTCCCGTTTTAGATAATTCAATTCCTGCATCGTTGACACACCTAACATCCTCTATCCATGTTTCCATGCCCTTCTTTTCATCCAGGCTGATACGCGAAATGCCCCTTTCTTTCCCGGAAACCACAGGCTATCTGCCAGCAGCAGCGCATCGGCGCACTTCATCGGCCCACTGCTGGGGATGGCAGACCAGCAGCTCCTCATGCTGCATATCGTGGGTGCGGATGTCCGGGTCTTTGAAGTGCTGGCGATAGCGCGCCTCATATCGTTCGCCCATTTTTACTGCATAAAAGATATGTACTGCAGTGCCTGGGACAAAAATGCCGTCCTCCAGCGGTGTCAGCAGGTCAGAGCAGAACTGGTTGTAAATACTTTTCTTCTGAACAAACGCCATGTCTGTTGAGCCGACTCCAAACATCTCCAGCATCCGATCCATATACGCCCGCTCTTCCGGTGCCTTCTTTTCCAGCCGTTTTTGCATCCAGCCCGGCAGCCTGCCTTTTTGAAATATGCCGTGAAGCACATCAGCGATCAGTCTTGCCTGCAGACGGGCGGATAGTCCGCTGCTTTGATCCAGGTCGGAGCTGCCCAGGATACCATGATCGATACGAATGTTTCCTCGCTGAATCAGCAGGCCAACAAAGGAACCACCCATGGAGCAACCGTAGGCAGCGCGGATATGGCCGTCAACGTTTGCCTGTATATAGTCCTCAATTTTTGCGGCCTCGGTCAGCATGTCCGGAAATACGGTCTGTTCTGTCTCATCAAATCCGTCGTAGGATGTGCAGACCACATGAAAATCTTTCTCTAACAGCGGTATCACCGACCCGAAGTTCCTCTTCCAGTGACAGCATGTGCCCGGCAGCAGTAAAAGCACCGGATTATTCTGATGTCCAAATGAATAAAATCTCATTGATATCTCTCCCCTTGTCGGTTAGTCTCTTCTAACTAAGTGTGTTAAAAAACCGCTGTGCAGAGCAGCCGTCTTGTTCTAACGCACTGTACGAGTCACAGCAAACACATTGGCAGGCGCTTGTGATCAGAAGATGAACTTTGTTGAACCTGGAACCCTCCTGTAGCCGAAAAGCAACGGAAAGTCATTTTAAAGTATCTATACTATAACATAGGGACAGCAAATTAGCAACAACTAACCGTTTAGAAAAAAGCAACGCTCCCCATCAATTAAGGGCAGAAGAGGCAGACCCGAATATTTATCCGCAGCTCCCACAAGCCCGCATAATTGCGGAACTTTCCTCAGTGAGCCTACGACAAATACATTATATGCCTCCTCCCGCCCGGCGTACGCCGGCTCCTGTGCCGGGCTCTTCCAATCACGGTGTTCTCTCTTTCAATTCCCGCCAGAAAATATCCAGGATCCCCAGATACGTTTTTTTCCAGGGCTTCTGTTTTCCATAATAGTGAATGATTACGGTGTTTTCCCTGACCCATGCTAAATCTATCTTCTTATGCGTTGGATCAGCATTGTAAAAAGAAAGCATTCTGTCGCTCAGATTGTATTTCATCGTATCCAAAATTCCTGTCCTGTCTCCATACAGAGCAGTGATAATGTCCTGATCCGGCAAAGCAAGATACCTTCTTCGCTTCTCCACGAATGACATAATTTCTCTTATGTTCTGCTTTTCTCTTAATTCCTTCAGATTCATCAGCATAACTCCGCTGTTAATATACGTTCTTTCTTCTTCCATTCCCAGACGATATTGATTTACTTTGTTAAGGAATTTTTTCACATGGGTGCAGGCCAGAAAAAAGTTCCCCTCAAAGTCCGTCTTATATAATGCTTCCAGCGGATTAATCACAATCGTATCCACATCCAGATACAATATCCTGTCCACATCCGCAGGCAGCAGCGAGGCCGCAAATATGCGATAATAGATCAGCCTCGGATATCTGTCACTTTCCGGGAAGGGTGCAAACAAAGACGGATCTACATACTGGAAATGCACCGTCGCCTCTCTGCTTTCTATCTGTGCCATAAAGTAAATCTGATCCTGTGCCTGTAAATCCGAATGCAAAATAAAAATGTCATATCCATCATCAGAAGGGAACCGTACTATAGACCGTATACAGTCTGCGGCATACTCCATGTATCCTCTGTTTATGGTAAATAATATATTCAATGAAACTACTCTCCTTCCGGTTCTTAATGTTGCGTTCCGGGCATCTCCAATTATTTCTTTCCGGAATTTTCCCGTTTTTCAAAAATCATTCATCCTGTTAATGCCTTCCGCCGTCATTTTTTCTTTCATATAGAAACACCACAACCCCTCCTATAATTGCCGGAATGAACGTGGCCGCCGCCCGGTACAGGAGCATCATAGATATGGCCCTGCTTTCCCCCAGTACCGGACCAAACAGCAGGAGCTGCATAAATTCCAGTGAGCCGTAGCCTCCCGGCGCCGGTATCACCGATGCCATCACTGTAGCAATCGCCATCCTGCCTATTGACGTAAATAATGAGATGACTCCCGTGTCCTTATAAAGAATATAGGGAATGGAATACCAGCAAAAATACTTCACGATATTCCATGCAAAGATTTCTGCCAGCCTTCCCTTTTGCTGAAGCATTGTTCTTATGCCAGCCCGGCCGGACAGGATCTGTTCTTTCCATGCCTCCGTTCGGCTTTTCCCGTCTTCTTTCTTTTTGCCAACCCAGTCCAGAAAACGGAACAGCAGACCTGCGACCCGCTGTGAAAGCATCACCAGCAGTATAGCTGCGGTCACTGCGGCGGCAAGGCTGATTCCTCCCACGAGGTACTTCCCATATTTATCAATGGAAGCCTCTATTTCCGGGAAAAGAAACAGAAGGCTTACCACGCCTGCACATGTTACGGCAACCTTCTGGCATAAATATTGGATCAGGCTGATATCCAGGGCATGTGCCAGTTCCATGCCTTCTCTGCTCAAATAATAAATCTCTGCCGCGCCGGCTCCGCCGCCAAACGTCGCCATTCTGGCAAAGCTGCAGTAATACGCACAGCCGATGCCGGTTTTCCATTTAATATCTGCATGGAATATTTTCGATAAACGTTCAATAATCTTTCCTTCCACCAGCATATATCCGGTGGCTGCCATAAGTATCCCAAGCTTGTCAGGTGCTGGGATACCTGCTATTTCATGAAAGCCTTCTATCAGGCGATTTCGGAACCGTAATATCGCGGCCGCCAGCAGCAGTAAAAAAACGGCCCATTTTGTCCGCTGGCTATTCCGCTTGTTCACCCTGTCTTCTCGCACTTTCTCTTCATAAAGTCTCTGCCGATGCTTTCCAATTTTCCGCATAGGGTATACACTTCCCCTAAAGATGTCCTACATTCCCCGGAGACTGCATATCTCTGGATCTTCCAGTTCTCCCGGGATATCGGGCGGCTTCATCTTTTCCAAAAATCTTTTTCCCATTATATTGTTCGGGCTCTTATAAATAAGAGCCCGAGCCTTGCGGAAGGATCCGGATATGAAGAATCTTTTTTACCATTTCCCACATACCGTTTAACACCGTGGAATTGACCTGGTTCAGCGGTACGCTCAGGATCCCCGTAAGCAGGCATATACACAGCAGCGGAGCCGCATAACGCCTGATTCTGCAGTAGAAGCCTCTCACCCCTGGAAACAGCTCCTGCAGGATATTCGATCCATCCAGCGGCGGTATCGGAACCAGGTTGAAGGTTCCCAGCCCTACATTGATCACCGCCAGATAATAAAACCATATTCCATGGGCGCTTCCCGCCTTATCAAACAGTCCGTAGATGAGCATTGCCGCAAAGGCCAGCAGGTAATTCATCGCCGGTCCCGCCAGGGATACCAGAATCGTCCCTTTCTTCTTATCTTTATAATACGCCGTATTGATACGGACCGGTTTTGCCCATCCCATCCGGAATAAGACTAGGCATACCGTTCCCCAGGGGTCAAGATGCGCCAGCGGGTTCAGCGTCAGCCTCCCATCCATTTTCGGAGTGGGATCGCCCAATTGATAAGAAACATAACCATGTGCAAACTCATGTGCCGAAATAGCCAGCAGGATTGCCGGAATCGTATAGACCATGCTCTGCAAATATTCCACCGTCAATAAATAACGCAACATCTTTTTGCTCCATTCATTCTGCTTTCCTTAACGGTTTAGGATTTCCATAAATTCTTCCCCTGTGATTGTCTCCTTTTCAATCAGATATTCTGCAAGCTCATGCAGCTTGTCTTCATTCTCCCGCAGAATCCTGTCCGCTTTTGCACGAGCCTCCTTTACTACCTGCATCACCTGCTCGTCGATCCTGGACGCAGTACGCTCTGAGCACGCCAGGGAAGTATCCCCGCCCAGATACTGGTTTGTCACTGTTTCAAGCGCCACCATGCCAAAATCATCACTCATGCCATACCGGGACACCATTCCCCTTGCCAGCTTTGTCGCCTGCTCAATGTCGTTCGACGCCCCGGTCGTAATACTTCCGAAAATCAACTGCTCTGCCGCCTGGCCGCCTGTATAGGTCGCTATCTTATTCTCAATTTCTTCCTTACTCATCAGGAAATGCTCCCCTTCATCTACCTGCATCGTATAGCCTAACGCACCGGACGTCCTCGGAACAATCGTGATTTTCGTGACTGGCGCGGAATTGCTCTGCTTCGCCGCGACAAGGGCATGGCCAATCTCATGGTAAGACACAATTCTTCTCTCTTTTTCGGACATAACGGCGTTTTTCCTCTGATAACCGGCAATTACCGTTTCTACGCTTTCTTCCAGGTCTGCCTGCGTGACGGTCTGCCGCCCCATACGCACTGCGCGCAGGGCCGCCTCATTGATCATGTTCGCCAGTTCTGCACCAGACGCACCGGAGGTAGCCCGCGCAATCGGCATAAAATCTACCTCGGAATCGAGAAGAACATCCTTTGCGTGGACGTTTAAGATTGCGATACGTCCCTGCAGGTCCGGAAGCTGAACCGGAACCCGGCGGTCAAAGCGTCCCGGCCGTAAAAGGGCAGGATCCAGGGATTCCGGACGGTTTGTCGCGCCCAGGATGACGACGCCCTTCTTCGCATCAAATCCATCCATTTCTGCCAATAACTGATTCAGGGTCTGCTCTCTTTCGTCGTTACCGCCCATACCGCCGCTGTCACGCTTCTTTCCGATGGTGTCGATCTCGTCGATAAATATGATACATGGCGCTTTTTCATTCGCCTGTTTAAACAGATCCCGCACCTTTGCGGCCCCCATACCCACAAACATTTCTACAAAATCAGAACCGGAAATGGAAAAGAACGGCACATGCGCTTCTCCCGCCACTGCCTTGGCCAGAAGGGTTTTTCCGGTTCCCGGAGGGCCTACAAGCAGCGCGCCCTTCGGAAGCTTCGCGCCGATTTTGGAATACTTCTCCGGATGATGAAGAAAATCTACAATTTCCGTTAACGCTTCCTTTGCCTCATCCTGCCCTGCTACATCCGCAAATGTCTTTCCGGTTTCCGTTTCCGCATAAATCTTTGCATTGGATTTTCCAAAGCTCATTGCATTCCCGGGCATACCCCCGCCGCGTTTCTGCAGCATACGGAACATCAGCTGTCCAACGCCAAAGAAGATCGCCATCGGCAGGATCCATGTCAGCAGGAACGACAAAAGCGGTGAGTTCTGTGTCGGGATATCCGCCCCGAACTCCACATTTGCCTTTTCCAGTCTTTCCCGCAATCCCTGGTCAGGGAAGATACCGGTTTTATAGTATCGGATTCTTCCCTCCTCCTCTGTCACAAAAATAATCCGGTCATTCTCCTCTTCCATTTTTACCTGCGTAACCTTCCCGTCATCTACCATCTCAAGGAAGGTATTGTATCCTACCTGTTTCACCCCAGACTGAATAATGGAAGGAAACAGCAGCGCATTCAGCAGCATTACGATCAGCACGGCGATTGCATAATAGTAATACAATGGCTTCTTGTTTGGCTTTTCATGCTTAATCATCCTTGTCCTCCTTTTTCTTTTCCAGTTTTTTTCCGCACTTGCTGCAGTAAATACTTCCCGGTTCATTATACTGATAGCAGCAGGGACAGCGTATCTCGCCCCTTACTCTCACCAGCTCTCTCTTTACTTCAATGACCTGATCCACTAACTGGTCGATTTCTCTGTTCTCCTTTTCAACTTTTTCCAGTACATATTTCCCGACATCACAATATTTTTCCTGCAGCTCCTGCTCCATATGGTTCAATTGCTGTGTAAGCCGCCGGATCTCCAGTTGTCTTTCCTCCAAACCTTTTTCAGCCAAACCTCCTTCCTCCTTTCTGCCGAAACTTGAATTTTAACTGGTTGTAAAAAGTATAATAAATTTTTTCCCCAGATGACAAAACACATTTTCCAATGTGTCTATTTTTATATTTTTTTCATATTTTCATGCTTTTCTATTGTGATTTTCCCGAAAATCCTTTATGATGTCTTTATTCCCGCGACGCAATGATCCAGGCAGCCGCGCTTGCATGGATATTTGACTAGTCTGGCCAAGGAGTGTATTCATGAACAAAAATAACCAGTCTGAAACGAAGCAGATACTGGCAAACACGCTGTTGAATTTATTAGAAAGCAAACCCTTCTCCAAAATAACCGTAAATGAGCTGTGCGAAAAATCCATGATCGTCCGCAGCACGTTTTATCTTCATTTTCAGGATAAATATGAATTGCTTTCTTATTGTCTGGATGAGACTGCAAAAGAATTAGACCGGCTGATGGAAACACATGCTCCAAAAGATTTTTTTATCGTCCTGTTAAGCAGCTGCCAGGAAAAAGAAAAGGTTTTTTATCATATTTTTGAGGCGGATCTAAACAAAGAATTAATGGAACTTTTTTATCAGTTCTTCAGCCGTTATATTACTCTGGTCCTGGATGCAAAGCTCGCCAAAGGCGCTTTACTCCCGGGCCCGGTTGAATCTGTAGCTGCCTTTTATGTAAGCGGCCTTGTCGGAATGACGCTGCGCTGGATCAAAAGTAATTATCAGCTGCCAAAGGAAACCTTAGCCGCCTGTCAATACCGGCTCATGAAGGATATCCTCTGAATATGCCGGCTGACATGGGAACCGGTCAGATTTCGCAGATTTTCCTCTTTCCTTTAGTTAGTTTTATCTAACCAAAATTCAAAATAATAACAGGCTTTCCCGCCTATTGGTAAACTTATATATCTGTCTTTCGCTCTTTTCCATGCTTTCAACATAAAATCCTGCAGCAGCCCAAAAGGCCCGAGGGGGAAACCCCCTCGGGAGGAGAAAAACAAGGGACGTATCCGTTTTTGTATCTCCCTATATCTGATATTCTCCTACAACCACTCCCCGGTAATTTTTCTGCTGCATTAAACCGGTAAGCCGTCCCACCTCTATACTCCATCCGACATTGGTATTGCTGTAATAGATAAAGGTATCTTCTGTTTCTGAGGAGAGCATGTACTCATCCAGCGCCCATTCCCCGATAAGCTCTTTTATCTTTTCCTCCACGTATTCCTGCGAA
The DNA here is from genome assembly GCA_019420425.1 of Clostridiales bacterium. Lineage (GTDB taxonomy): Bacteria > Bacillota > Clostridia > Lachnospirales > Lachnospiraceae > JAHZHG01. The sequence goes on along the minus strand of JAHZHG010000035.1, from coordinate 2,140 downwards.
AGCGCAGCAGTATAAATATCTTCAGCCGTCTCCTCCGCCTTCGGAAGCGGATCGCCGGAAAGCACCGTCCTGCCGTTCAAATCCAGATAGCCCCAGCAATCCGGCCCACTCTGGAAGGTTACCTTCCCCAGGCCGCTGACCCGGTCTGCATCTACAGTATAGGACAGTATCGTATAATCATACGTCGCCGCATGATCGATATTTCCCACTGTCTGATCCCAGAAATGCTGAATCGTTCCGTATCCCAGCTCCGTAAGGCTCTGGTCAATCTCCTCCTCTGACATCCACAAATCCGGTTTCTCTCCATTCAGGACAGAAAGCAGGTTGCAAAACTCCCACTCAAGTTCCCCTCCGTCAATTATCCTGGCCTCCCCGGAAAATGCATCAACCTCGATCTCACAGCCCAGATAGCTTTCCTCGTCCGTTAACACCCGGTAGAGATATTCCTCTTTCTCCGACACATGGACATTGGTGAATCCCATTTCGGTAAGGATTTCCCTGGTCTCCTCCATCGTCAGCATCCGGTGACAGCTGTACTGGCTGATATCCGCCTTTAAGGTCTGCAGCTGGACGATTTCCGCCGCCGCGCTGTCTCCCGTATGCTTCAATATATAGTTAACCGGCGCTGTCGTGATGGAACTTTTGTAGCCGATGGCGTAATCACACGCATACAGCTGAATCCGCTTAAATATCTGGAAGACCTCGTCAAAGTAAAGCGCCGCCGCATAATCCTGATCTGCTCTGAGCTGCCGCTCTGCGGCCGAAAGGGCTCCCCGGGCATATACCGACAATATACCGGTCTTTACCATCAGCTGCCCGTAGTAGGCCAGGTCGTCCATATTCGTAACAAAGTTGGCTGTGCTTACCCCCTGCACCAGTCCGGTCTTAATGGCCTCATACAGCGGACAGGCCTTCTCCAGGGCTTCATTTAGCATACTCACGCCGTTCTTCACCCCGTATCTGGCCAGCTGTTCACCGGATGAGGATACGCTTTCGCGGATCATCGTACTCAGCATATCCTCGGACGCCTCTTCCATTCCCTGCAGAATCGTATTGATGGAGAGCGCCAGCTTTGTTCCTTCCGGATCGCTTCCGCCTGCCGCATAGGCCGCAATCTGCTCCCAGACTGCGGTCCATTCCTGATTTGCCGCCATGCACGCCTGATACAGGCAATAGGCATCCATCGCATCGGAAAACGCCGCCGTGCTTAAATCCACCACATCTCCGGCTATACTTAACGATGTATTCGCCCCATTCAGGAAGCCCTTACTGTCCTTGAAAAACTCGTCCACCTGCTTTTCTATGTCCTGCATCGTCTCGGTGAGAATCGCTGTCCGGTCTTTATCCTTGATACCCACCATGCCCTGTAAAATATATAGCGCCGCATCGATTTTCTCTGCAAGTTCACTGACTTCCTTAACGCTCTTTCCCTGGATCTCCTTCACTGTCCCCTTCGTATCCTTAACTACGCTCTGGATATCCTTCAGCATTTTAACTGCAGCATCTGCATAGGCCTCTGTATAAACCGAATCATAATTTCCATATGCCGCCGTCTCCTCCATCAGGGCAGCTACCACAATGTCGTACTCGTTCGTCATACGGATGGCGTTTGAAGCGGTGTCATCCAGCGATCCGCTGCCGGCCAGCTGCACCGTAGAATCAAAACCGCTCCAGATTCCGTTAACCAGGTTCAGGTGGGCCTCCTCATAGTTCAGGGCAAGCTCTGCCGCCAGGCCATACTCCCACCGCAGCATTTCTTTATATTGATCGCTTTCGATATATTGCAGGTGCTTCTGAATAAAGCTGTCCTCTTCCGTCATCTCCGGCAGCTCCAGCACTTCCCTGCTTTCCTCCGCCATAGCGGCAACCGGTGCCAAAAGCATTGCCGCAGATATTCCCACACAAAAAAACCGTTTTACCCATTTTCGTTTCACTGTACATACCCTCCCGCTTTCGTTCTCTCTGTTTCAGCCTTACTATAGCATATTTTTCGCCTATATTCCAGCCCGTCTTAGCCGGGCAGGACATATCTTTGTCCATATATTCCTGTTCCCGGCCATGGCCATTTCGTTAATCCCTGGCGGCTGAACGGTATGAGATACTCCCTTCCCCCTCAACCTGCGAAAACTGTGCCATATAC
>JAHZHG010000349.1 GCA_019420425.1 Clostridiales bacterium | reverse complement strand
GGTAAGGTAGCGATCAAGGATACAAAGAAAAAGCGCGAGATTACCGTAACCAACCTGGAGACAGGCGAGGAGAAAACCTACCTGATCCCCTACGGTTCAAGAATCAAGGTTATGGATGACCAGGTACTGGAGGCCGGCGATGAGCTGACCGAAGGAAGCGTTAACCCCCATGATATTCTGAAGATCAAGGGCGTACGTGCCGTTCAGGATTACATGATCCAGGAAGTTCAGCGTGTATACCGTCTGCAGGGCGTAGAAATCAACGATAAGCATATCGAGGTAATCGTACGCCAGATGCTGCAGAAGATCCGCATTGAGAACAACGGAGATACGGATTTCCTGCCGGGTACACTGGTAGACATTCTGGAATATGAAGATAAAAACGAAGAGATGATCCGCGAAGGAAAAGAGCCGGCAGAGGGCAAGCAGGTAATGCTTGGTATCACCAAGGCCTCTCTGGCCACCGATTCCTTCCTGTCCGCAGCATCCTTCCAGGAGACCACCAAGGTACTGACCGAGGCGGCCATCAAGGGCAAAGTCGATCCCCTAATCGGTCTGAAGGAGAACGTAATTATCGGTAAGCTGATTCCGGCCGGAACCGGTATGAAGCGCTACCGCAATGTGCGGATCGAGTCAGACGACGATCTGGAGGAGGAGCTGGAGTTCCAGGAGTTTGACGATGAGGTTGATCCGGATGAGGCTCTGGAGTTTGCCGAGGAGCCGGAAGAGGAAAAAACCGAAGAAGCTCCGGTTGAAGAAGAAATATTAGAGTAAGGATTCCTTGAAAGCAGAAAAGCAAGCCCCAGATAAGCGCCCGGCTTTTCTGCTTTTTTATCCTCAGGGATTAAAGGGGCATAGCAGAAAGGAGAAAAATCATGAAAAAGAGAGCAATGGCAATGGCACTTGTACTGACGGGGACGTTGAGCGCAGGAAGCGTCTGCATGGCATCCGGAGTGGACGAAGAGGCAGCGGCTGCGTACGAGGCAGTGAACGAAAAGTATGAAGACGTGACGTCAATCGACATGACCGCTGAGTCCACTACGGCGATGACGTTTGAAAATCCCATCGAGGGCCTGGACGACATGGAAACCAATACGGAAATCGGGATAAAGATGATCAATATCGATGATCCGTCATCCATGCAGATGGAAATGCGGATGACCCTCCCGGTAACCATGACCGGCGCAGAGGACGACATGGACATTGTTTACTATTATACGGACGGCTACTATTACATGGATCTGGCCGGCCAGAAGGTGAAATATGCCATGGGCCTGGATGAGCTGATGCAGAGCGTAGAGAGCACCGCCGGCATGGAGAATCTGGACGCTGAGCTGATGAGTGAGCTGACGATGGAAGAGACCGACGAAGGAACCCTGTTCACCTACAGCGGAAACGCAGAGAGCCTGGGAGATTATATGGATACCCTGCTTGGCGGAACGCTGTCCAGCATGGCCGGAAGCTTTGGCACAGAGGTGGATGAGCTGCTCTCCAGCCTGGAGTTCGGCGGAATCAGCGGTACGGTTCTGGTAGACGATGAGCAGAACATTGTGCGCGTGACCAGCAATGTTGCATTTACGATGACGATTGAGGATATGGTTATGCACGTTGAACAGATCACAAACGGCGACATCAATGCAATCGGTGACGACGTAACCATCGAGCTGCCGAATCTGGACGAATTTGAGGAGATGGATCTGTCCGGCCAGACAGAAGCACAGTAAAAGAATTGGGGGAGATTTCCAAGCGGTGATTCAGGGAATCTCCCCTGTCTTTAGAAAACAATCACTGTCTGGGGTAGGGAAATGCTGTTTAATTCTTATGTTTTTGTTCTGTTTTTTCTGCCGGTTTTTATCATCGGGTATTTTTCCCTTAATCATTATGGACATAATCGACTGGCGCAGCTTTTTCTGCTGGGAATGTCGCTGTGGTTCTACGGATACTTCCATATAAAGTACCTGAGCATTATGGCTGCAAGTATTCTGGCCAACTATCTGGTATATAAGCGGCTAAGCTCGACGGAAAAGAAACGCAGGCGGAAGCTGCTGCTTGCAGGGGCGGTTAGCTTTAATCTCGGCATTTTATTTTTCTTTAAGTATTACAATTTTTTTATGAGCAATGTAAACCAGCTGTGCGGGACAGCCATCCCCATGCTGAATGTGATGCTTCCGCTGGGAATCAGCTTTTTTACCTTCCAGCAGCTTTCCTTTGTCATAGACGCATATGAAAAAAAGGTTCCAAACTACGGCTTCCTGAATTATGCGTCCTTTGTTACGTTTTTTCCCCAGCTGATTGCGGGGCCGATTGTCACCCATGACGAATTGATTCCCCAGTTTATGGACAAGCGCAAAAAGGCTTTTGACTGGGAAAATTTTTCTAAAGGCATATATATCTTTGCGATGGGGATGGGAAAAAAGGTATTGGTGGCGGACACGCTGGGAAATGCGGTGAATTGGGGATTTGGCAATATCGCTGCCCTGGACAGTACAAATGCGCTTATGGTTATGCTGTCGTATACATTACAGATTTATTTTGACTTCAGCGGCTACTGTGATATGGCGATCGGGATCAGCAAAATGGTAAACATAGATTTACCCTTAAATTTCAATTCCCCCTATAAGGCGCTGACGATTAACGCGTTCTGGAAGCGATGGCATATAACCCTGACCAGGTTTTTTACCACCTACATCTATCTTCCGCTGGGAGGAAACCGGAAAGGAAAACTACGGACATATATTCATGTGATGATTGTCTTTTTGGTCAGCGGTTTATGGCATGGGGCAAACTGGACCTTTATTTTCTGGGGAGCGTGTCACGGCATCTTTTCGGTAATTACCAGGCATTGGAAAGGCTTTTTCTCGCGCCTGCATCCGGCGGTCAGCTGGCTGCTGACCTTTTCCTTTGTAAATGTTACCTGGGTCTTTTTCCGTGCAGACCGGATGGCGGATGGAATACAGCTGATCGGACAGATCGCAAAGCTGGATTTTGCCGGGATTAATCCGCATATCGTCGAATGCTTTTACCTGCCGGAGGTGAGGCTGCTGTCCAGGTACATATTTACAGGCATGGATCAATATATGCCCGCTTTCGTGGCCGTGTTCCTGCTGATTTTGCTGTTCTGCACGTTAAGGCTTCCCAATGCCTATGAGAAAATGCTTGGATTTGTTCCAACCGTTTCCAGAGCAATTCTGACAGCTGTCCTGCTTGTATGGTGTATATGTTCATTTTCAGGTATCAGCACGTTTTTGTATTTTAATTTTTAGGAGAATCCGATGTCCGGGAAAAGATGGAGCA
>JAHZHG010000348.1 GCA_019420425.1 Clostridiales bacterium | reverse complement strand
CACCTTTGCCGGACTGAAAGAAAAAATCCCCTACCTCAAGGAGCTGGGAATTAACGCGGTGGAGCTGATGCCCATTTTTGAGTTTGACGAAACCATGGGGACGCGTGAAGTGGACGGCCGGAAGCTTCTGGATTACTGGGGCTACAATACCGTCTGTTTCTTTGCCCCCAACTCCAGCTATGCCGCCTCCCCGGAGTATAACCAGGAGGGCACCGAGCTGAAGGAGCTGATCAAGGCGCTTCATGACAACGGCATTGAGGTTATTCTGGACGTGGTGTTCAATCATACGGCGGAGGGCAATGAAAAAGGCCCCACCTTCTCCTTTAAGGGGTTTGACAATAAAGTATACTATATGCTTACACCGGACGGATATTATTACAATTTCAGCGGCTGCGGCAACACGCTGAACTGCAACCACCCCATTGTCCAGCAGCTTATTCTGGAGTGCCTGCGTTACTGGACGGTAAGCTACCGGGTGGACGGCTTCCGCTTTGACCTGGCCAGCATCCTGGGCCGGAATGAGGACGGCTCGCCGATGAACAATCCCCCTCTGCTGAAAAGCCTGGCCTACGACCCGGTGCTCAGCAACGTAAAGCTGATCGCCGAGGCCTGGGATGCCGGCGGCATGTACCAGGTAGGCAGCTTTCCCGCCAGCAAACGCTGGGCGGAATGGAACGGCCGGTACCGGGACGCCCTGCGCTCCTTTTTAAAAGGGGACAGCTGGCTTGCCTGGGATGCAGCCTGGAGCATTTCCGGCTCGGGAGACCTGTACGGCGGCCTCTATGCCGAGGGCAACGATACCTACGCGGGATATAATTCCTGCGTAAACTTCCTGACCTGCCACGACGGGTTTACCCTGTATGACCTGTATTCCTACAACGAAAAGCACAACGAAAGCAATGGCTGGAACAATACGGACGGGGCAAATGACAACCGCAGCTGGAATTGCGGCGCCGAAGGGGAAACCAGCGATCCCGCAGTGCTGAGCCTGCGCTACCAGATGATCCGCAATGCCTGTGCGGTGCTGATGTGCAGCCGGGGAACGCCCATGTTCCTGGCAGGAGATGAATTTGGCAATACCCAGTACGGGAACAACAACTGCTACTGCCAGGATAACGAGATTGCCTGGCTGGACTGGAGCCTGCTGGAAAAGAACCGGGAGCTGTTTTCCTTCTTCCGCTTTATGATCAGCTACCGGCATAAGCATCCCGTCATCCGCAGGAAGCTGCCGGATGCGGTCTGCGGCCTGGAGCCGCTGCACACCCATGGCATAAATGCCGATGACCTGCACATTCCCAGGGATACCCACGCCTTTGCCGTCAGCTTTGCCGGATACGATGAGCAAATGGGCCGGGATGACCTGGTGTATATCGCAGTCAATACCTACTGGGAGGATGTGACCATCACCCTGCCCGACCTGCGCCGGAACGGAGCCTGGTATCTAAGCGTCAACACCTCCGGAGACGGTCATGGCCGTTACTGCTACGAAGAAGGAACGGAAGCCCGGATTGCCGGCTCCTTTATCATGCGGCCGCGATCGGTGGCGGTATTTACCGGACGGTCATTTTAGCCAAAGGAATGAGCCAGCCCTAATTTGCAGGCTGGCTCATTTTTGCCGACTTCTCATTCATTCCCAGAGACAGATACCAAATATGATTAACACGGACAAATTGGATTTCTTTTTTCTTTTCTTCGCCATCTTCGCCAATAGCCGTCAACGTAAGATAAGCCTGATCGCCATCCCGGCTATAATCAGAAAATTTTATCGAAGCGCTTTCCGTTATTGGATTGTTATCGGTTTCTTTATCGGATTCACTCCTGGTAATCGTATCGATTAAATCGTCTGAAGATATCCCTGTAAAATTCATGATCAACTGGAATTTTTGTGCGGTTTCCGGTTCAATACATTCCAGAACTTTATCGACATCTTTTTCCTTCGCTGCCGACATCAATTTTGTAATTGTAGAAAACGGCGAATTTACGTACCAAATATACCCTCCAATACCGATGAAAATGAGAATACTCAGCATAACGGATACGACAATACGTATTTTTTTCTTTCTGCTCAACCATTGCCTCCTTTCTAATCCGTTATTCACTGCGCAGAGCAATAACCGGGTCTTTTTTTGCCGCCTTTTTCGCCGGAAGTAGTCCGCCGGCCAAAGTGATTACAATGCTCAGCGCAATTAAGACAAGCGCGGATGCCACAGGAAGCTGCGCGGTAAGTCCGGATATACCGGAAATTTTCTCAATCATTGAATTGATTGGGATCATCAGCAAAAGCGATACGCCAATACCAAGCAGCCCGGCACAGCAGCCAATGATAAAGGTTTCTGCATTAAACACCTGTGAAATGTTATGTTTGGACGCGCCAAGCGCTCGTAAAATACCGATTTCTTTTGTCCGCTCCATAACGGAAATATGGGTAATAATGCCAATCATAATGCAGGAAACAATCAAGGATATGGCGACAAAAGCAATTAGTACATAGGAAATGCCGTTGATTATTGTTGTAACCGAAGAAGTAAGCAGCGCTACATAATCGGTATAAGTAATCTGCGCATCTTCATCTGCCGTTTCATTATAATCTTCGATACATGCGGAAATCGCATCCTTATCCTCAAAGCTATCGGCATAGATACTGATTGATGCGGGCGCGTCATAGCTCACCTTTCCAAAGTTTTCCATATTTTCTTCATAGGTTGAACCGGCAATATATTCATCATAGAATTTAAGCAGGATATCCTCGTCAGGATCGTTTGCGATCCACTGATCAAGAGCGGCTGCCATCATATTTTCATCCATGTTCATCTCGCCTGCAGCGCTTCCCGTTTGTCCAATCTGCTGCGCTTTTTGAGATTCTTCCGTATTTTGAGCGCTGTAATACATAACCATCTTGTAAAGAGAAGCTTTGTCTGAAACCCCCATCCCGCGAATATACTCCTTAGCGTCAGCAATTTTCCGCTCATCGTCAGGCGCTTCAAATTCCATTCCGGTCAGCACATTTATTTCGGGTGTTTTTTCCTGTGCCATAATTACGGCGCTTTCGTTTGTATGGTGTATTACATAGTCTGTCAATTTCGAAGTATAGGCGACCGCCGTCTGAATGCCGGCATTTTCCGCGTCCTGGGCCGGGCGGACAATACCCGTGATTTTTAGCTCAACCGCATGCTCAAGAAGCTGTTCCTCGTCAATGGAATGCTCGTCAACGAACGTAAAGCTGCCGTCCTCATTTTCTATATACTGATCACAGGCAGGAACCAAATAAAACGTGTGGCTGCAAATGTCTGCATAATCAAAACGGA
>JAHZHG010000347.1 GCA_019420425.1 Clostridiales bacterium | reverse complement strand
ACCCAAAGTCCCACCGGCACGAATACAAAGAATAAGATAATCAGCAGCCCGATAATTCCCAGCAGCGCAATTCGTAAAATCATGTTCATCTTTTCTCCTCCTTTTCGATTACCCGCACAATCAGCTTTGCACCCTCTACCTTGATGATCTCGATTTCCGTGCCGCCGGAAATATAATTTCCCTCGGAACTCACATCAAAGTTGACTCCGTCGATCCGCCCCACTCCTGTCGGCCGAAGATCCGTCACGGCTGTCCCGTTTTTTCCCAGCAGATAGTTTAAATCGCTGGAGCTTATGTAGCCCTCTGTTTTCTTCTGCTCTTCTTCAAGAATGATGGGCGAACGGAATTTTCCCTTTGATAAAAGCCACAGGATCACCGCCATCAGGATACCCAGAAGCGCCAGCACAACCAACGTGATGTAAATCCCCTCCGTAACTGTATCGGCCAGAAGAAATACCCCGGCAACCAGACAAATGATTCCGCTGATTCCGGGAACGGAAAAGCCCGGCACAACCATCTCAATCCCGACCAGGATAAACCCTGCGATCAAAAGCAAAATTCCTACAATGGTTAATGTCTCCATCGCCGTCCCTCCTCTCTTTTTCTTCATTTTAGCGTAGTTTTCCGAAAAGGAAAGAGGAAATCTGTTATTTATACAGTTTTTCGCCTATCCTGTCATTTTTGCCCGCCGAAATAGCAGCGGCTTTTTCCCTCCTTTGGGAATGGTCACAAAAAATGCCGTCTCTCCGCCGCCGCTCTGCAGCTCGATACTGCCGCCGGCTTCCTTCAGCACCGAAGAGACAATGGCCAGGCCCATGCCGTGTCCCTCTCCCTTTTTCGTGGTGAATCCCTGGTTGAAAATCAGGCTGCGATGCTGCTCTGGGATATCCGGGCCATTGTTGCGCACAATCAGGCGGTAGGTCTCCCGTGCTTCCCGGATTTCCAGGGTGATCCGACGCTCCCCCTCCAGACCGGCGACCGCCGTGACTGCGTTGTCAATGAGGTTTCCCAGCACCTTGCACAGCTCCCACGGCTCCATAGCCAGGCCGGAAAGCTGGGTGGCTACCTCCAGATAAAAATCGATCCCCTGCTTTTCTGCCGTTTCCAGCTTTGCCTGAAGGAGAGCGTTGACAGCGGGCTGGGCCGTCTTCAGGGCTTTATTTACCTTCATGATATCTTTAAATACCGGGCGCAGATAATCCCTGGCCTCCTCGTATTCCTCCAGCTCCAGCAGGCCATAAACAATCTGAATCTGGTTCAGATAATCATGGCGCTGCTCTCTGAGCCTGCTGTTTAAATTTTCCAGATTTTTCATACTTTCCCGGTAGCTCTCGTTCTGGTAGCGGGTCACGGAAAACAGTCCGCTAATGGAAAGCACGCTGCTGAGCAGCATCAGGCCCAATGCCAGAGGCAGTACCAGGTCTGACTGGTCAAAGACGCGGCGCCACAGGCCCAGCAGAATGCCGGCGCCCAGCAAAAATTGTATTCCGTTGACAAGGAACAGCATCCTCGCCAGTTTTCGAATGGTCACAGCACTTCCCTCTTTCTCTGCCGCCCCGGCTACCTGAACTCCAGGTATTCCGCCAGGGAATAGCCTTCATTTCCATTGTACGCAATCCGATAAAATCCATTCCCGGCAGCCGACAAAAACTGTACCTGTGCGCCGAGGGGGATCTGGCAGATTTCCTGGGCGCCGGTATTGTCAGCCGTCCGCAGGGTGATGGATTCCCGGCAGTTGGCCACCACACAGGTCAGCTGGGCGGCAGCCTCCCCGGGCTTTTGCAGCTTCAGATATTCCGCCAGGGAGTAGCCGGTCTGGCCGTTGTACGCAATCCGGAAAAACCCGTTTTTTTCCGGCCCGATGAGGGTGACAACACTTCCCAGAGGGATCTGGCAGATCTCAGAGGCAGAGGTGGACGGCTCTGTCCGCAGGGTGATGGATTCACTGCACTTAACTACCACGCAGCTCAGCTGCTCGGGCACAGAACCAAGCCCGGAGAAGTACAGGGCCAGCTCGGGCAGAAGCTCACGGTTCGCCTGCCAGACCTTCTGCAGCTCTTCATCGCCCAGGGGGCATTCTCCCTGCCCGTTTTCTATGGTTACCGCCGGAATTTCCTGCTCCAGCACATAGTAATCGCTGCAGCCGGCGGCATCCAGCCGGCTCTGTACCGAGGACGACAGGGTGTAGCCGGTGGTCCATCCCACTACTTTTGCCAAAGCCCAGTCCTGCCCAAAGACATCTCCGGCGCTGCCGTAGTCCCAGAATACCACATTGCCCGAGGAGTGGTAGGAGATCACACATTCGGCGTCATATTGCCTGACCGCCTCCAGAATAGCCGCCGTTTCTCGTTCAGAGGCCGGGCTTTCTCCTTTGTAGCGTTCCGATGAAGGGACCGATGCACCCTGGAAGGAGGCCCAGCCGGAATCAAAGTTTCGGTTCAGGTCTACGCCTCTGGCATTTGCCTTCCAGCTTCTCCAGTAGGCAGACGCGTCCGCCCGGGCTGCTTCCTGCCCGCTCCTTTCGTTCTCCTGCGGCGCGCCGCCCGTCAGCCCTTCGGCCATTTCGCCTTCCGACTGACCGTCCGTTACTTTGCCATTCGCTTCCTCCGCCGCTGTTTCGGGAGGCGCAGCCGCAGCTTCATCATTCCTCCGGCAGGCCTCCAGTATTTCCTTCAGCTCAGTGTCGCGGATCGCCTCTGTGCCGTACTGGCTGACGGCTACGCCGTCCGGATTTGCCATCGGCAATACATGAAAGCAGACCTGCTCCAGCAGCTCCTCATAAGCTATTCCCCTGCAGTTTCCGGCAGGATATGCCTGGAGCAGCTCTTCTATCTGCCTCATTGCAATCAGCGAATTGATATATTCCCGGCCATGGATTGCGGCCTGGATGACGATATGATGCGGCGCATCAGGATTTCCCACCGACAGTACATAGATGGTCCGGCCATCCGCCGTTTCCCCCGCAGTATCTACCCTCAGGGTATCCGGGTACGCTGCCTGCAACTCTCCGATATCCTGACTCATCTGCTCGTAGGTATATCTGGCAGTCTCCATACTCACCATACCGGAATCCTCCTGTGCTCCAGCTGTAAACGGCGCTCCCACCCACGCGGCAAGGCATATGGCCAATGCGGCCAGCCTGGATTTTCCTCCGTACATTTTCTTTTTTCTCCTTCTTTATTTCTGTTTTTTACATCCTTTATGTCATTATAGCAAAAAACAGAGAAAATGTCTGTGTCCCCGTTATTTTTTATCTGTTATGCGCCTGGCCTGCTGCGGGCTTAGTTTCGGGACGCCTGAAAGGTATACTTT
>JAHZHG010000346.1 GCA_019420425.1 Clostridiales bacterium | reverse complement strand
GGTTCTTTTCTCTGATTGCAGCGTCCGGGATCGCATCCGATGCCGCGGGAGAAGGCGTCACAACCCTGGAGGTAATAGAGCTGCTGGCCGGAGCAGCGGCCTGTGTGGCTGAGCTGGCCGGAGGAATATACGGAGCGGCCTGTGCCGGGGAGTGGGAAAAAGCAGGGGAAATCCGCAGAATCGGCATTGTGCTGATTGCGTTACAGCTGATCAGTATGCTGTTCGGCCTGCTCGCCGGAGACTTGGGAACCTGGAGCGTGCTGGAGGATCTGACCGGAGTCTTTCTGGCCGTGCTGTACTGGTACGGCGCAGAGCTGATTCTTAAGGGATAAACCGTATTTTTTAAGAAAATCCGTAGTTTACATCAGAGGGGGATATGATATAATATCCGCGAAGGCAATGAGCAGTGGCAAATCAGAGGGGAATAGAACTGACTGCTTGCAGGCAGGGCTATTCCCAGCTGATTTGTTAGGGCGAAGCCCGCGAGCGAACGACCTTTGGTCGTTCGCTCCCACTGCGGAGCAGAGAGAGGCCGCCGGCCGCAGCCGATTACACACGGGGATAACGGATTTTAAGGGGACAAACATGAGAAAAAAAACAATTGTACTTTGGATTTTACTGATCACCGTATTAATTGCCATGGGCGGAACATACTATGGAATCAGTACACATTATAAAGACCGTTTTGTAGAAAATATCGTGATCAATGGCTTCGACGCTTCAGATATGACCGTACAGGAAGTGGAGCAGATGATTGCAGATGAGGTAGAAGACTACGACGTGGTGATCACCAAGCTGGGAGGGGAGCAGGAAACCATTTCCGGCGAGGATTTTGATTACCACTTTGTATCAAAGGGAGAGATTCAGGGCCTTATGGACCGTCAGAATCAGCTGGACTGGCTGCCCGCGTTCATCGGCGGAAAAAAATCCTACAAGCTGAACGCCAGCACAGAATACGACGCGGAAAAGCTGCGTACAGTCATGAACTCTCTGGACTGCTTCCAGGATGCAAATGTGACAAAGCCCCAGGATGCATATCTGAACCGTCGGGACGACGGACAATACTATGTAGAACCGGAGGTAGAAGGAAATCAGCTTGATCCGGATAAGGTATTTGCATTGCTGAGCGAAACCGTTACCGGAAGCGGGACAGCAGTGGATCTGGAGGCCGGAGACTGCTACGTCAAGCCCCAGGTATACTCCGATGATGAATTTTTAAATACCCGCGCCTCTATCCTGAACAAGTACGGCGCGATGACCGTGACGATTGACTTCACCTGCGGATACACAGAAACCCTGCAGGGAAGCACGATCCAGGAATGGCTGACCCTGGACGACAATAACGAGCCATCCTTTGACGAAGAGCAGATTGCCTCATATGTACAGCTGCTGGCCGATGCCTATGATACCATCGGCTGCCAGCTGCCCTTTACCACTTCCCGCGGCGCAGTGGTTTATGTGGAGAGCGTGAGCTACGGCTGGCAGATGAACCAGGGAGCCACGGCAGAGGAGCTTATGCAGGTATTAAAGGACGGCGAATCGGTGACCTACTCCCCGGTATGGTACGAATCTGCGGCCATGCGCGGAGAAAACGATTTGTCCGATACCTATGTGGAGATTGACTACAGTACCCAGCATATGTGGTTCTACAAAAACGGGCAGCTGGTAACGGAAACCGACGTGGTAACCGGAAATCCCAACACCGGCCACGCATCGCCCATGGGAACGTTTATCATTTTTGACCGGGAGGCCAACGCCACCTTAAAGGGTGAGATTGGCCCGGACGGAAAGCCGGAATATGAGACACCGGTAAAATACTGGCTGCCGTTCTGGGATGGCGCAGGCATCCATGATGCCAGCTGGCAGGAAGGCTACTGGGGAGGAACTTCGTATTTGACCCGCGGCTCCCACGGCTGCATTAACACGCCGGAAGCCATTGCAAAAATTATCTTTGATAATATCGATGTGGGCACACCGGTCGTATGCTATTAGTGACAGAAGAAACAGGAAGGTAAATAAGGATGAAAATAGTAGTATTAGCAGGGGGAACCAGTACAGAGCGAGAGATTTCCATCGTGTCCGGCACAATGATCTGCAAAGCGCTGCGCAAGAGAGGCTACCAGGCCATACTGGTGGATATTTACTGCGGCCTGGCAGAGGCAGACGCAGATACCGTATTTGACCGTGATTTTGACGTAGACGCCGCCGCCGCCTACATCCGCAGCTTTGACGGACGGCTTGCGGCCATGCAGAAGGAAAGAAAGACCTTTTTCGGCCCCATGGTGCTGGAGCTGTGCCAGGCGGCAGACGTGGTATTTATGGCTCTGCACGGACAGAACGGAGAGGACGGCAAGGTGCAGGCCTGCTTTGACCTGTTTGGCATCCGCTACACGGGAGCCGGATATCTGGGCAGCGCGTTGGCTATGGATAAGGGGCTGACGAAAAAACTGTTCTGGTACGGCGGCGTACCCACGCCGAAGGGATGTCTGGTAAAACGCCAGGACGGCGGAAAGACGGCTGATGCATACGGCATGACACTCCCCTGCGTGGTAAAGCCATGCTGCGGAGGCTCCAGTGTGGGCGTATCCATCGCCCGGACGGAGGAGGAGTTTGAGGCAGCCCTTGCAGAGGCGTTCTCCTTTGAGGCAGAGGTAGTGCTGGAGCAGTATATCGAAGGCCGGGAGTTTTCCGTCGGCGTTGTGGACGGAACCGCTTATCCGATCATCGAAATAGCGCCGATCCAGGGCTTTTACGACTACCACAACAAATATCAGGCAGGAAGCACGGTGGAAACCTGCCCGGCAGAGATTTCCGGGGAGCAGACAAAGAAGATGCAGCGTCTGGCCGAGGATGCGTACCGGGTGCTGGGGCTGGAGTGCTACGCCCGGATGGACTTTATGATGAATGCCCAGGGAGAGATGTACTGCCTGGAGGCCAATACCCTGCCGGGGATGACGCCCACCAGCCTGCTTCCCCAGGAGGCGGCAGCGTTGGGAATGGACTTTGCCGATTTGTGTGAAAAGCTGATTCAGGTTTCCGCCAGATAACGCCTGACCGGCAGGCTTTTATGCAAATCAGACGGGGCAGCCATCCGCGCCGCAGGAAAGGCCCGGATGCCCCAGAGAGGATAAACAAACGATGATGAAAAATATGACCCTTCGCCGCATTGCTCAGTCATGCGGCGGGACTTTTTATGGAGAAAAAGAGCTGCTGGACCGTGAGGTGGAGCAGATTGTAACGGACAGCCGAAAGGCAGAGGCGGGCAGCCTCTTTGTAGCGATCAAGGGAGAGCGCGTAGACGGCCATACCTTTGTGGAACAGGTGAAAAACCAGGGAGCGCTGTG
>JAHZHG010000345.1 GCA_019420425.1 Clostridiales bacterium | reverse complement strand
TATCCTCAACTACAATTACGTCTTTTCCCTCGAGAGGTTCATCCAAATCCTTGACAATCTTTACCACGTCGCTGGACTTTGTGCCTGCGCCGTAGCTGCTCACCTGCATAAAATCCACCGTAACCGGCACGGTAAGCCGTTTTGCCAGTTCACAGGTAAAAAATATGCTTCCCTTTAATATGCAAATCAGGTGTACTGCCCGCCCCTGATAATCCTCGCTGATCTGACGCGCCAGCTCGGCAATCTGACGGTTAACCTTTTCTTCCGAAATCAAAATGCTGATCGTTTCTTTCATCCGCTTATCCTCCGTTATCCTTTATCGCTGGAGCTGCTGTACCTGGATTTGTATGGCTTTTGTCGTTTGCCCGGTGATTTTGGCCCCTTCGCTGATCCGGTATCCGATCACCCAGAGAATATGGGGGCCGTCGGCCAGCAGCAGCAGCTTATCTCTGCGCTCCCTGGGAATTTTCTGGTCAATGAAATAGTTCTTCAGCAGTTTTTTCCCGCCGTTCCGATTGATGATCAGATAGTCTCCCTGCTGCCTGGTACGCAAAGCTATTCCATTCTGTATTGTATCATAAGCCAGCCATTTCGTATACTTCTTTTCTGGTAGTTTTTCCAGATTTGGGGAAATAAAATCAATGGACACCGCTAATCCCGCCGCCTCATAGCGCCCCGGTATCCGATCCACCGGTATACAAACGTTCTCCGGCCCGGAGGGCGGCCTGCCCAGGCAGAGCCTCTCCTCCTCCCTCCAGGCGCACAGTCCTCCCGGAAGAGAGATGCGGCGGCCGCAGTCCATGGCAGCCAGCGCTTTTAGCTTTTCGATATGGACAGCCCCCACATCCTTCAGGCCCTCCCCTGTTCTTTCTATGCAGCTGCGCAGCACATATTCCTGAATAATGTCCTCCAGCTCCAGAAACGGTTTCCGAAGAAGCTCTGTTCTGCCCTCTTTTTCTGTCCCGATCTGCGCAAACGCCTGATCAGCCTGCCTTTGGATATACGCATCCGCCCGCCTCAGCTTCTCCCCGGCCTCTGCAATATGCTCCGCCGCCCGCCGGTTCAGCCGTTCCTCCATCCAGGGCAGCAGCTCCAGCCGGATCCGGTTTCTCGTATAGGCGGTCTCCAGGTTTGTCCCGTCCGTGCGGTAATCCTGTCCGTATTCCTTCAGCAGCTCCTCCACACGCTCCCTGGTCGTAGAAAGCAGCGGGCGGATAATCCTTCCCCGCACAGGCGACATTCCGCCAAGTCCCGATATTCCGCTTCCCCGCGCCAGATTCCAGAGTATGGTTTCCGCCTGATCGTTGATGTGATGGGCCACCGCCACCGCATCTGCCTGCTGCCGCTCAAGCTCGGCTCCAAACCAATCATACCGCGCCCTCCGGCCGGCCTCCTCCAGGGAAAGCCCCTCCCGGGCGGCCAGACCGGCCACGTCCGCCCGGTGCACCGTGCAGGGCAGCTGCCACCTTTCGCAGAGCCGCTGTACGAACTCCATGTCGGCCACGCTGTCCTCTCCCCGCAGCCCATGCTCCACATGGAGCACCCCAAGGGAAAAAGGAACCTGCTTCTGATACGCTTTCAGTACCAGAAGCAGGCACACGGAATCCGCTCCGCCGGAAACTGCCGCCAGGATCTTCTGCCCCGGCCTGATCATCTTGTGTGCTTCTATGTAAGAAAAAATCGTATTCATCCCTGGTTCTCCCTGTCGCTTTTCCTGTTTTAACTATAACGGCTTTTCGCCGCCTTGGCAAGCCCCTCCGCCTTTTTCCATATTCCGCCGACCAGAATCGTCATATCATCCCTGGCCCCGTTTTCTCCCTGCTCCAGTGTGCGCTCCAGAATGCGCCTTGCCAGCTCGCTGGAATTGGCTGTCTGAATCTGGGCAATCAGGGCGGCCATGATTTCCTCCCGGTTTTCTCCCTCCAGCGTATCCAGAACGCCGTCGGTCATCATAATCAGGCGGTCGCCGCTCTCCAGCTTTCGGAATACCCGGTCATAGTCCATGGTCTGCATCATCCCCATGGGCATACTGGTGGAGGCGACGGCCTCCACTCCGGCCTCGGATTTGATAAAGGTGGCCGCGGCCCCTACCTTGAGCAGCTCGCAGCTCCCCTCAAATAAATCCACTACACACAAATCAATGGTGGAATACATCTGGAGCTGCTGATTCTGCAGAACCATCACCGAGTTGATCAGACGGACTGCCGTCTCCTTGGCAAAGCCGGCTTCCAGCAGCTGCTCCAGCAGCCCCACCACGGTCTCGCTCTCCTTACTGGCGCCAAGGCCCGAGCCCATGCCGTCAGAGAGGCTCATCACCACCTGCCCGCCCTCCTTGGCCAGCAAAACGTAGCTGTCTCCCGATACTACTTCTCCCTCTTTGGTCATTTTGGCCATGCCGAACAGCATGTAATACGGCGGCTCCGTCACAAAATGCGCCGTGCTCCATACGCCGCTGATGGTCATCCGGCTGTCTCTGGCCGGCATCATGGGCTGTCCGGTCACCTCGGACAGCAGCCTGGCCGCCTCCTTTACCGGCAGGCAGCTTCCCCTGGCCAGACGCATATCCAGAAACAGCTCCTTCCTCTGCTCGTCCTTTCCGTAGGCCCAGATATGCCTGACCTGAATTCCCCTTCTCTGCATCCCCGCTGTGATTTTCCTGCCCTGGCTGCCCTCCAGCCTCCTGGCGTCAAAGATACGCCGTGCCGTCAGCCTCAGTATTCCGGCCGTACCGGTCAGCTGCTCTCCCATAGCTTTTCGCTGTTCCAGCATACGGTTGTCCCACAGCAGCTTGAGCATGGCCTGGTGAAAGTTTTCCTGTAATTGGGTAAAAAATTCTTCGGGGTGGCTGCACTGCTTCCAGAACGGCAGTGCGTTCCATTCGTTCATCCCGTGCGGCTCCCTTAGGCAGGCGCCCTCTATCGTACAGGCGCCTTCCTCCACCCCCATCAGCATTCCGTAAATTTCCCTGCGGGTTTCCTCATACCGTTTTTCCCAGCACTCCCCGTACTGTCTGCATCTGCTGCACCGGCCATTCTGCATCTGCCAGTAGATTTCCTCCAGATCCTGCTCGCCCAGACGTTCCCTGCGGCAGGGCAGCCCGGACATTGTATCGGCCAGGGCCTGAAACGCGTCGGCCACCCGGGTCATCTGTTCTCTGCCCGGCCCGTCAGCCGGCTCTCCCGGGTCCCCTCTGCGTTTCTTCTCGTCAGGTACGCCCGACTGCATCCATACTTTTCCCAGGTCACACAAAATCCACAGGCCGCATACCAGCAAAGCGGCCGCCAAAAATTCCCCCATCGCGATTCCCTCCGGATCTATTCTCTGCGCTGCACGCCTATTATAGAACGG
>JAHZHG010000344.1 GCA_019420425.1 Clostridiales bacterium | reverse complement strand
GCTTCCATGATGATTCTGGTGGCAAGCACGCCGGAGCACGTGAAAGCGGACTGGGTGAAAAATGAGTGGAGCCGGTATCTGAAGCTGATGGAAAGGGATGCCGGGAAATATTTGCTGCCGGTATACACCGTTGGGGTAAAGCCGGAGCAGCTGCCGGCATCCATTTCTGCACTGGAAGGTATTCAGGCAAATGGAGAAGGCTTTATGCAGCTTATCCTGGATAATGTAGGCAGCCGCCTTGGACGCAGGACACAGGCGACGGCACAAGTCAGCGAGGAGATCGCCAGAGAGGCCTTGGAGCTGCATCATCAGGAGCTGGAGCGGCTGCTTGGAAACGGAGAAAATTATCTGCGGGACGGCAGATATCCGTCTGCGGATGAATGCTTTGAGGAGGCATTGGATCATGATGTGGATTGTGCCAGGGCATGGTGGGGCAGATTGGCTGCCGCGACAGAAAACTTCAGGGAAAAGGGAGATTTCCATCAGGATTCGCTAAAAAACCGTTATTACAAAGAAGCGATGCGCCTTGGTACGCCTGAGGAGAAGCGAATCTTTGCGGCGGATCTGCAGCGGTATGAGGATGCGCAGAGAGCACATAAATGCAGAGAGCTCTATGATAAATTCATGGAAATGACAAATAAAAAGCGCAGAGTGTGGACCGGGGATGAGCCGGAATACGTGAAAAAATATAAGGAAGTGCTGGCGCTGGAGGAAAAATGTCTTTCCTATGCGGAGGGTGAACGAAAGAAAGAACTGGAAAAAGAATTTTCCGCGTACAACCACAAGCGGGACCGGGTCAGAGGGCTTCGCATGGCATACAATGAGATTGAGAAAAAGAATCAGGAGAAGTGCGACAAAATGAATCAGTGGGGAAATATTGTTTCCTCATTAGATGAGACGCGCCGGAAAGCAAGGGCATACTACCCGATTAAGCTGTCTACGTTTCTGGCGGTTCTGTTCCTGCTGAACGGGCTTGCGATGATGGACGGAGAAGCAGAAATGGGGATAGTCATCACCGGCGCGGGCCTTTTCTTCCTGTTCAAAGTGGTGAGAAATCTGAACAGACGGAAGAAAATGTGCGGCGGAATGTCCGCAGGAGCAGAGAAAAATGTCCGAAAAGGCCACGTAGAAAAGCTGCAGGCGGCAATGGCGGAAGCGCTTGTCAGAAAAGACGAGCTTCCTCAGATTTATGCGGATCTGCAGCAGGAATACGCAGATGTAAAGACGTTTGTTTTTCCGGCAGATCTGCAAAAGCACATCAGCGAATGGCAGAGCAAGCTGGATGCAAATAAATACTATTCTTTGACGAAATAAGAGGTAAACGAGATGATTGCTTATAAATGTGCAAAGTGCGGCGCAGGTGAACTGGAGCCGCTGGAGGATGGCCGGAAGGCCATATGTCAGTATTGTTATTCCGTTATGGTACTCCCTACCCTGGATCCGGAGGCGTTTAACCGGGCAACCGAGTTAAGACAGCAGCTCCAGTTCGATCAGGCAGAGATGGCATTTGAGCGGATTGTTGCCGAGTATCCGGATGATTCGGAGAGCTACTGGAATCTGGTGCTCTGCCGTTACGGTATTGAATATGTAGTAGACCGGGATGGCAGCCGTGTGCCGACGTGTCACCGGATGTCCTACAATTCGATTCTGGAGGATCCGGATTATCAGAAGGCGCTGAAGTACGCCGACGGCTATTCCCGGGAGCGGTATCAGGAGGAAGCGGCCAAAATTGACCGCGTACTAAAGCGGGTGGCCCAGATCAGTCATACGCAGCCGGATTACGATGTGTTTATCAGCTACAAGGAAAGTGACGAAGACGGACACCGCACTGCGGACAGTATGATTGCCCAGAATATTTATGATGCACTGAAGCATAAGCATCCGGATTTACATGTGTTTCTTTCCCGGATTACGCTAAAGGAGCTGGCTGCCGGTATGGAATACGAGCCGGTAATTTTCTCTGCCCTGAATACGGCAAAGGTGATGATTGTGGTGGGCACCAGCAGGGAAAACATGGAATCGGTCTGGGTCAGAAATGAGTGGAGCCGCTACCGCCGCATGATGAATAAGGATACTTCCAAAAAAATGGCGGTTGTGTTTAAAAATATGGATCCCGGAAAGGATTTCCCGGCAGAGCTGAATTCTTTTGCCATTCAGGCGATGGAAGCAGAAGGCTTCTATATGCAGGATCTGGTTCGCGGCATTGACGATCTGCTGGGGCTGAGGAATAAGCCGAAGGCCAGTGCAGAGGCAGCAGCGGGAAATCTATATTCATCGGCCAATTCTCTTCAGGTAAACAACCTGATGAAGCGGGGAAATCAGGAGATGGAAGAGGGGAATGTGGCAGAGGCCAGAGGTTACTTCCGCAAGGCGCTGGATATACAGGCGGACTGTGCCGGCGCATGGTGGGGACTGCTGTACGTGGATACGGCCGGTTTGACGCAGATAGATATCAGCAGGGAATTTTCTCTTTCTCAGGAGAGCCAGCGCTGCTGGAATATGGTGAAAAAGTATGCACAAGGCAGGGAGCTTTCCCAGTATGAAACACAGATGCAGGATTATCAGCAGCGCTGGACTGCAGCCAGATATCATGAGGAAACAGAGAAGGCATTTGAAAAAATCCGCAGTGCAACGGAAAACGGAAAAAATTTTGATCAGTACAGCCAGTATTGTTCCGGCAGCAAAAATATTCAGAGATGTCTCGAAATTGCAGACCAGGAGCAGAAAAAACAGATTACGCAGTTTGTTCAGCGATACGAGAACAACCATGAAAAATTCCGGGAGCTGCAGGAGCTGAAGCGGACAAAACCGCTGGATGAGATCCGTAAGACTGCGGAATATAAAAAGCGGGAAAAGGAAAAGGAAAAAGGCGAGAAGCGAATGAAGGCCGGATTGAAGCATCAGAACGGATTCTTTTTCGCGGATATTCTTGTCGCAGTTATCGCGCTGGCCGTTGCGTATCTATGCTCACATACGAGTCCGGTGTGGGATGGCGGAGAAAACTGGAAAATACAGATTGCTCCTTTGGCAGTGGGAGTGGCGTTTTTTGCCATGGTGGTCAAGCTGTTTAAATACAGTGGCGCCAAGACGAGGAAGGTTACAAGCGCCGACTGGACTACCTGTGCCTTTACGGCGCTGCTGCCGACGATTATCGGATACTTTGCGTACCAGTTCTTTATTTACCAGAGGGCTAAAGCATACATACCGGAACTTCCCTGGAGCTGCATTTTCGTGGGCGTTCTGCTTCTGCTCGCGGTGGTGATTGTTCTCGGGGCGGTAGCTCTTTTCTTCTGCGGCCACTGGATAATGGCGATTATTCTCCTGGGGGGCGGAATAACATTTGCAGAGTT
>JAHZHG010000343.1:1373-3388 GCA_019420425.1 Clostridiales bacterium | reverse complement strand
TGCCCTGAGCAACCATATCTTCGATATCCGAAGCCTGCTTTGCAATATCCGTAGCAGCGTCGGTGTAAACCAGAGTCACGCCCAGCTCATCGGCCGTTGCCTGCATACTGTCTGTCTCAGCGATTCTCCAGCTGTTTGCATTGTCGCACTGTGAGAACCCAACCGTAAGGCCTTTGAGCACACTCAGATCAACCTCGGAAGCCTCTTCTGCGCCTGCGGTCATGGAGAACAGGGAAGCGGCCATCGCACCTGCCAGTACCATTGACAAAACTTTTCTTTTCATTACTACATTTCCTCCTTTTTTCTTTGCTGCGCTTTTTCTGTGCGGGCCGGGAACAGCTTCCCTTTCCGCTAAGGTGATTTAATGATAGCAAATTGCTCCTCATCTTTAAATAAAATAATCCATAATTTTCTTTAAGATTCTCATAGGCTTTCCTTTCTTTTTTGTTGATTTTGCATAATTTTCCGTCCTTTTTTCCCCTTTTTCCCAGCAAAAAAAGCGTCCTTACGAACGCTTTTCTTAAATTCTTAACATTTTTTCCTAAATATTTAAAGATGCTCCTCCTGTTCTTTACGCCATGCGGAGGGTGAGAGCCCGCAGACGCTTTTGAACACGGTGCTGAAATACGTTGCATTGGCAAATCCGCAGGCCTGGGCAACCTCATAATTTTTCATTTCTGTCTCCCGCAGAAGCCTTCTGGCGTGCTCTATGCGGATATCCGTCAGATACTCGATAAAGGTCTTGCCTGTCTCTTTTTTCAGCATTATACTCAGGTATGAGCTGCTGACGTACGCATACTTTGCCACATCGCCCATCATCAGGCTCTCATTTTTGTACTCCTGGTTCATATAGCTGACCGCACGCTTCAGGCTGGTCTGCATCCTGGATTCCCTGCATTCACCGAACATGTCCCCAAGAATGCAGCAGTATCTCTTCAGCTCCGCCAGAATTTCCGAACGTTTTCCTGCCGAAATAATGCGGTGGTAGTCTGCCATGGGCTTTCCCGCGGCATCTTCCGCAGTCCGGCCGATTTCCTCCGGCAGCCTGACCAGCTCCTCAAATATGCTGGTGACAATCAGGATCAGATGCATGTGGGAAATTACCTTACGATTGCTCAGTTCCTTCTCCAGTCGGTCGCATTCTTCTTCAATCCGCTCCCGGTTTCCGCTTTTTACCGCCTGAATAAGCGGTTCTTTGTCATAGTTGATAAAATTCAGGCTGTCCTTTGACCCGCCGGTTTCCTCTGTTAGTTCTGTCCACTCTCCCCAATACTGCTCCTCAATGTCCTTACGCGCGTCCAGGTAGGAGCGGTAAAGCCCTTCCAGACCATGTTCGGGCCTGCCCTCTCCCACCTGGAATACCGGAGCCTCTTTTCCGGCTCCCAGTAAACTCTCTCTGCACCGGCTTATTTTTTCCCGAACCTCTGCCGGGGTTCCTCCCCGCAAAACCATAAGCCGTTCACCCGCGCTGCCCCGAAGCATGGTATACTCTGCCTCGTCTCCCAGGGTGGCCGTCAGCATATCCTCAAAGGTATGATCCATCTCCATAATCCCGATATAATCCGCATTCATGGATAAAATCGGAAAATCTTTCTTTTCTGCAATCATTACGCCATAGCAGCACTCCAGCTCCTCCGGCGACAGGATATCCGTATACGCCTTATCCCTGCGCTCCGTGTCGGAGCCATAGATTACCGATCGATACAGCTCCTGTCTGAGCTGCCCGATACTATACTCCTCCAGCCGTTTCAGCTTGCGGTATTCCTGCCGGGATTTTCTTTCCTCCTCCAGCTTTTCCGCCAGGCTGCGCAGGGTCTCCTTTACCTCATCCAGCTGAATCGGCTTCAGAATATACTCCACGGCCCCCACCTTCAGCGCGCGCATGGCATAGTCAAATTCATCGTAGCCGCTGATAAACACAATACGGATATCCGGGTTCCACTCATGGATTTTTTCTGCCATGGTCAATCCGTCCAGCTGCGCCATACGTATATCGGAAAAGACCACATGCGGCC
>JAHZHG010000343.1:0-1363 GCA_019420425.1 Clostridiales bacterium | reverse complement strand
CGTGTTTCGCGGATCAGCTCCAGCCCCGCTTTTCCGTTATCTGCTTCACCGGCCATTACAAAGCCCAGCTCCTCCCATGGGATAGCGTGAATCAGTCCGTTTCTGAGCAGGTCTTCATCCTCTACGATTACTACTTTCCAAGCCATTTCGTCCCTCCTGTATACCCCTTTTGGGGATCACAACCGTTACCTCAGTGCCCTCTCCCCAGGCGCTCTGAAAATGCAGCCCATAGCCTTTTCCAAAATACGTCTCTATCCTTCGCTGGACGTTCATTATGCCGTATGCATTCGCATCGTATTCAATGCCCTTCTGCATCATCTCGTGCAATTCATCCAGCTTTTCCTTAGTCATTCCCTGGCCCGTATCTGTCACGTGAAAGACGATTGTCCCTCCGTTTTCTTCGGCAAATATCCGGATTATCCCCCGCTTGCCCTTTTCCTTGATGCCGTGATAAATGCTGTTTTCCACCAGCGGCTGCAGGATCATCTTCAGACACTGGCAGCCGCGGATCTGCTCCGGGACCTCTATCGCATAATCCAGATACTTTTCATATCGTTTTTTCTGAATCAGAATATAGCTTTCCACATGGCGCAGCTCTTCATCCACCGTAATAAAGGTCTTGCCCCTGCTCAGGCTGATCCGGAAAAATGCGCTCAGGGAATTCACCATCTCGCTCACCTGCTCCGTCTGCCCGGCTCTGGCCATCCAGTTGATCGAATCCAGGGTATTATAGAGAAAATGGGGATTAATCTGCGCCTGAAGCGCGTTCAGCTCCGCCATACGCAGCTTCTCCTGACTTTCCTGTTGATTCTTCACCAGAATATTGAGCTTGTCCACCATGTGGTTAAAGGAATCCGCCAGCTCGCCTACCTCATCGTTTCGCACAATATCCGCATGGGCCTCCAGATCTCCCCGTTCTACCTTCCGCATAACTGAGCGGATGGTCAGGATCGGTTTGGAAATCCCGTTTGATGCCGATATGGCCAGGGCGATAGACAGGCAGATGCAGACCGCGCTGACCAGCAGCAGCATACTGCGGATTGCATTGATTTCTTTGTATAATACGGCGTTTGAGACCATACCTACAATTTTCCAGCCGGCAATGTCCAGCGGCATACTGGATACCAGAAACCCTCTGCCATCTACCTTAAGCCCTTTTGTCTCCTGCTCTTCCAGGGCGCCCTCAGCCAGGATTCTCTCCAGGTACCGCATCTCATCCTCGTCCAGCTTTCCCTCATAGTCAGAGTAAAGCACATCGTTATTCTCATCCAGCAGCAGCAGCATCCCGTCAAAAACCATGCCCTCCTGACTGATCTGCTTTAGGTTTTCCATTAATACGTCCACAATCGTTACGCCCATAAAC
>JAHZHG010000342.1 GCA_019420425.1 Clostridiales bacterium | reverse complement strand
GATCCCGTCTGCGGCATATGCTTCGGCAATCGTTTCGTATATCCCTTCGTCGGCCTCTACCTCGGCCACCACCGCTGAGAGATCGGCCAGCAATCCGCTTTCTGCGTATTTTTCCACAGACAGGCCGTCCAGAATCAGGACGTCCGGGCCTGTGCCGGCCAGGATTTCGGTATTCAGGGTTTTGATCGCGTCGTCCTCGGTGATTCCCGTGCCTTCGGTGACGCCGCTTTCCAGAGATACCACATAATCCGGGTTGTTTTGGCTGAATACATTGAGCTCCTGCCTGAGCATGACGTTTTCATACAGGGAATATACGGTGAGCGCCGTGGCTGTACCGTTCCCTTCCCCCTCCGAACGGGTGTAGCGCTTCAGCAGAGGAATTCCTGACTCACCCTCTAAAAATACCACCAGGAAATCCCCGTCAGAAAGCGGGGTCATCGCGGCGAGCTTAACGGTTCGATCTCCCATGCGGTTTGCGGTTCCGTCGATAATCCGCTCAGTCACGCTGCCTCCGGTTGTGTAGTGGTAAAGGCCCCTGGGGCTGACGTAAAAATATCCGCTGCCTTCCAGATCCGGGCTAAAGAGCACTCCGCTCCCGCCGCTGTCAAAGGCGGTGAGATCCGCAGAGAGCAGGCTGTTTAGCACCTCATTGCCGTCGGTCATTTCGCCCTCCGGCGTATAAAGCTTTACGCCCTCGCCGGTCAGCGTGAGAATCGTATCGTTAAATGGGGCCGCCAGATAGTGGGAGACGCCGTCGGCGGGGATTTTTCCCCTGACCTGGCCTGTGCCAATGTCCAGCACCTGGATGCTGCTGTCGGTGCTGGTAAGCAGCAAAAGGGATTCTGACAAAAAGCTCACGGTATAGCAGCTGTCCTGGGGGAAATCGGCTTTCAGCCACTGGGTTGTCCCGTCAGGAGAGATCACGGCAATTTCGTCGTCCTCCAGCACAAAGGCAAGGGTTCCGTCACTGCCGATCGCCCCGGCGCTGCAGCCTTCCGCCGCAGGATCAATATCCAGCTCCCGTTTCGTCCAGGCCTCCTCTCCGTCTGCCTGATAAAATACGCCGTTGTCGGCAGAGAGCCAGGTAATCCCTTCGACCTGCCGGATGGCATATACGCGGGCGGTTCCGTCGGGCAGGGCTGCGTCTTTTTCCCTGTAGCTCTGGGTAATGGCCGATTCCTTCTGGACTTCTTCATCTAATATGGTTCCGCTGCTTTCCGTTTCCTCCGTGGATACTTTTCCGCAGCCGGAAGTCATCGTAAGAAGAACCACGGCGGTCAAAGCGGCTGTTTTTTTCAATCTTTGTCTGTTCATAAGTCTCCTCCTTTGTTTTTATGCGTATATCATAGCAGAGAAGTCTCTAAACTTTTTCTAAATGAAAAGGGAATTTTTCGATACAAATTAGAGATTGGGATGATATAATTTTCATCGGAGGAAATGAGATGAAACTATTATTGATTGAAGATGATAAGGATTTCGCCGACACCCTATACCGCCAGCTCACCCGGCATGGCTTTACCGTGGATATATGCGAGAACGGAAGGGACGGCCTGTTTTACCTGAAGCAGCAGAGCTATCAGCTGGTTTTACTGGATCGCATGATTCCCCAGCTGGCCGGGATGCAGTTTTTACGGCTTATCCGGGAAATGGGAAATCATATCCCGGTGATTTTTATTACCGGCCTCGGCGATCTCCCGCAGAAAATCGAAGGGCTGAACTGCGGCGCGGATGATTATGTGGTAAAGCCCTTTGCCTTTGAGGAGCTGCTGGCCCGGATTAACTGCGTACTGCGCAGGCCGCCCATGATAAAGACCGACCAGCCGGTGCAGGCCGGCGACCTGACCTACCATCCGTTGACGAAGGAGCTGCACTGCGGGAGCAAATCCTGTACCCTCACGGTAAAGGAAAGCGCGCTTTTCGCGCTGTTTCTCGATCATCCGGATCGGGTGCTGACCCGGGAATATCTCTATTCGGAAATCTGGGGGGATGATTCAGAGGTGGAGTCAGGCAATTTGGATAATTACATCTATTTTCTGCGAAACCGGCTGCATACAATCGGAAGCCGCGCGGAAATCCGGACGGTGCGCGGCGTAGGCTATCAGTTTATAGATTAAGGAGAGACTCATGTATAAAAAGCTCTGTATCCGTCTCACCCTCTTTTGCACGCTGGCGATTACCGTCATTCTGACGGGGATGACCGCCGTCTGCCTGAAGCTGGTGCGGGATAATAATGAAGCAAACCGGTTCAACAATTTCCAGCGGCTGATGAACAACATCTGCCAGACTCTGGAGGAGCAGGACGCCATCTCCCACTCCTGGCTGACCAACATTTCCGTTGGAAACGGCATTCTGCTGTCTGTTCTGGACAATTCTGTCCCGCTGCTTTATACCCGGGAAACTATATCCGAGGAGGAAGAAATACTCTTTGCTCAGGCCCGGGAAACGGCTGCGGCGGCCTATTCCCTTTCCGAACAGTCGGTGCAGCGCTCCGGCTATGCAAGGCATGTGGAATTTCGGATCAATACGCCGGTAAGCGGGGCCGGCTTTGCCTCAGTGCTCTATATCCCCAAGGCCGCCGGGATACTGACGGTCACTGCCCTAAGTCCGGCCATCGATCAGAAGGGCTTTATCCAAACCCTCTGCCTGCCGATCCTTGCCCTTATGCTGGGAGCAGCCGCGGCATTGAGCATTGGCTCATGGGTTCTGATCCGGCATATGGTCAGGCCGCTGATCCGCAGTCACGAGCGGCAGATTCAGTTTTTCACCGCCGCCTCCCACGAGCTGCGCTCTCCCCTCGCCGTCATCCTCTCCGCCATTTCTGCCATGAAGGAACAGCTCAAGGACGCGGAGCATTATCTGCCTATTGCGGAAAAAGAAGGTCTGCGGATGCGCCGGCTGATTAACGACATGTTCACCCTGGCCTGCCTGGACAACGGAAGGCTGGCCATCCATTCGGAAAAGACGGTGCTGGAGAACCTGGTCATCGAGTCGTATGAAAAATTTTCCGCTCTGGCCGGGCAAAAGGGTATCCAGCTAAAGGTGCGGCTTCCCGAGGAGATTCTTCCCGAATGCTTCTGCGACCGGGAACGGATTGCCCAGGCGCTTCAGATCCTGCTGGATAACGCCGTCTCCTATACGCCGGAAAACGGCAGGATCGATCTGGAGCTTTCGGGCGGCCGCGGCAGGTTTTGGCTGACCGTTGCGGATAACGGGCCGGGGATTCCCGACGCAGAGAAAAAAGAGGTGTTTTCCCGGTTTTACCGGGGAGACCAGGCCAGGACGGATAAACAGCACTTTGGCCTGGGCCTGAGCATAGCCAGGGAAATCGTCGTCCTGCACCGCGGAACCATCCGGCTGGAGGATTCGCCGGGCGGCGGGGCAAAATTTGTGATTACCCT
>JAHZHG010000341.1:3109-3401 GCA_019420425.1 Clostridiales bacterium | reverse complement strand
ATTCTTCCGCGTATGGTAGGCCCATACTGCGGCGACGATGCGGACATGGAGATCGGCCCGGACGAAGAAATGCCGGAGATAAAAGAAACGGCGGCGCTTCTGGAAGTCATCGAGGGCGAAGAGGTGGAAAAAATGGACAGCCTGCTCAGCCTGGCCGTTACGGGCGGAGATTTCAGCTGGATTTAATCCTGGGGCAGAGATGGAAAAACATCTCTGCCCTGTTTGCTTACAGCAGCTCAAAATTCACGGAATTTGTATCCGAAAGGAAGTTAAGAAAGGTTTTGGTCACCAC
>JAHZHG010000341.1:0-3099 GCA_019420425.1 Clostridiales bacterium | reverse complement strand
GCGGATCCAGGGGGAGGATTTCCAGATTAAAGTCGTAATTGCGGAGAACCAGCTCCGGCAGGATACTGACTCCGAAGCCATGCTCCACCATGGACATTACGGAGAGCGCGTCGTTTAGCGCATATTTGGTGATCGCCAGCTTCGGAAAGGTGGAGAGCATTGCACGGATGTCGTTGTCCGCACCTTTAGCCGGGAGAATAAACGGCTCGTTCAGCAGCTCCTCCAGCGATACGGTATCCTGTTCGGCCAGGGGATGCCTGGCCCACAGCAGGGCAAGCATGGGATCATTTTTCAGCGGGAGAAAGAACAGCGAATCCGGAGCCGGAGTGGTCAGAAAGCCGCAGTCAATTTTTCCCTGCATAATCCATGCGGTAATCTCGTCATGATTACCGGAAAACAGTTCAAATTCCACCAGCGGATGCAGCTTCTGGAACGAACGGATAATCGTGGGCAGCCACTGGGCGGATACGCTGGTGAAGGTGCCTATCCGGATGGTTCCGGCAATTACATTATTAATATTGAAAATACTCTGTGCCAGATTTCTCTGCTGGTTTACCAGATTCTGAATCGGTTCTAAAATACGCTTTCCGTTTTCCGTCAGCGTCACGCCGTTGCTGCTGCGGATAAAAAGGGAAAAGCCGGTTTCTTTTTCAAGCGCAGCGATGGCGTGGCTGATGCCGGACTGCGTATAATTCAGCGCCTCAGAGGCTCTGGTTATATTGCCTAATTCTACAACTTTCAAAAAAATTTCATATCGATTAATTAACATATTCACAAAAAATCACCGCCATTACATTACAAATCGTACTTTTAAACATTACAAACATTCGCTTTTAAAATGTTTTGATTGTATTATAATAGAGTATATCAAGAAAGACAAGAGCAAATATTTAAAAATCAGATACAGAATATTAAAGTACGAAAGGGAAATATCCAGAAATTACCACATAAATCCAGCGGATGTTAACGTAAAATGGAGAAAAGAAAAAAGAACCGCCCATTCGCTTCAATGACACGGTAATAATAAAGTTACATACATAAAAACCATTTTAAAGGAGGTACACTTATGAAGAAGAAAATGCTGTCCGGAATTCTGGCAATGTCCATGGTATTGGGGACGTTTGCAGGCCAGGTAACTACTGTAGCTGCGGCGGAAGACGACGTCTCCATCGCACTGGTAATCACCGGCACCCTGGGGGACAAGGCCCTGGCCGATACCACCTGGTCAGGCCTGGAGAGAATTATGGACGAGTACGACAACGTGGAATGCAAGGTATTTGAGGCCACGAACGGAGCCACCGACTGGGAGCCGAATCTGATTGCCGCTTCCACCGGCGATTACGATCTGGTTATCGTTACCGCATCCAGTATGGGTTCTGTTCTGGAGAGTGTGGCAGCCAGATTCCCGGATGTTTCCTACGTCTCCATCGACTCCCCGATTGACCTGCCAAACGTTGCATCCTGCACATTCTGCTGCAACGAGGCATCCTTCCTGCTGGGATGTATCGCAGGCCTGTGGACGACCCGCACCGAGCTGCCGGGCGTAAACGAGGACAAGATTGTCGGCTGGATCTCCGGTATGGAAGCTCCGATCAACAACGACTACTACATCGGCTTCTGCGCCGGCGTTGAATATACCTGTCCGGGAGCGACGGTTTTACAGTCCTGGACCGGAACCTACAGCGACCCGCTGATGGCAAAGGAAATGACAAAAGCGCTGATTTCCCAGGGCGCGGACTGCATCAGCCCGGTACTTTCTTCCGCAGCAGTCGGAGCGCATGAAGCGTGTCAGGAGCAGGGCGTTTACTCCTTCGCGCTGGATACCGATCAGGATGCCGTATATCCGGGTACAGTAATCACCACAGCCCTGAAGGACGGCTCCGTAGTTACATATGACTATGCCAAGGACTTCATCGAAGGCAACTTCAGCACAGAGTTCAGGCTGCTGAACCTTTCCATGGGCGCAATGGATATCACCGATATGGCGCAGATCGAACTGGCTCTTGGCGATGACTTCCCGACCGATATCAAAGAAACGGTTATGGACATCCGCCAGCAGATCATCGACGGAACCCTGGAGGTTCCCTACAATCCGATCGTTCGCGGCGAAAGCGCAGATTGATTCCAGGCCTATTTCCAATCATTTAATCTCACTATGGCTGCCGGTTAACCCGGCAGCTGTGGGGAAAAACAAAAGCAAGAGGAGAAAAATACAGATGACCGAAAGAGAAATCAGATTCAACAAAAAGGAAACCTATTCCTATGATGAGGTACGTGAAATGCTGGAGCACGCCATGATGGAGCGCGCGGCCACAACCGGTTTTTTCTATAAAGTAATGCCCCGAGAATTATTTGACCTGTACGGCAAACGCGCGCTGTACGCCCTGGGCCAGTACCGTGCGCAGAATAAGTTTTTTGAAACCCGGGAAAAGGGAGACGTCATGGCCATGGTGGATTTCCTCGCTACCTGCAACGGCGTAAGCTCCACCGTAGACGACGGGAACTACTGCGTAGAGCATGACGAAGAGCACGCCATTGTAAATATGGACGGAAAATGCGCTCTGGTAAAGGGCTGGGAGAAGATGGGCCTTGCACCGGAAGAGGTAGACTATCTCTGCCAGATCACCGGCTACGGCGATTTCGGCCAGTGTGAAAGCCTGGGAATCAAGGGCGAGTGGCTGCAGACCAGCGCACAGCCGGGATGTCCAAACTGTGTATTAAAGATGACAAAGTTAAACGGAGGCAAGCTGGCGATCGAAGACTGATAATGAGCCAGTCATCTCTGAAGAAGAGAGGGGGCATGCAGCAAAATGGAAAAGATCGTGGAAATGAATAATATTCACAAGCAGTTTCCGTATGTAAAGGCCGTTGACGGGGGGCACTTTGATCTCTACAAGGGGGAAATTCACTCCCTTATCGGAGAAAACGGAGCCGGTAAATCTACGATGATGAAGATACTTTACGGCATGTATGGCATTGATGAGGGCGAGATAATCGTAAACGGAGAGCGGGTTACGGATAAGAAGTATACGACGCACGACGCGATTGCCCGCGGAATCGGTATGGTACATCAGGAGTTCATGCTGGTAAAGGAAATGA
>JAHZHG010000340.1 GCA_019420425.1 Clostridiales bacterium | reverse complement strand
AGCGCTTTTCGCTACTGCAGAAATGGCTTTCCAGATTCCATCAAGGAATGTTTTTAATCCCTTCCAAGCCTTTTCCCAGTCGCCGGTAAATACTCCCACCAGGAAATCAATTATCCCTCCAAATGCATCGATCAAGGCAGAGACCGCATCGCCAATGGCCGCAAACACATCCAGAAAAATTTCACCGACTGCTTCTATAATTGGCCCAAGCGTCTTTTCCCAAACTTCCTTCACGCCGTCCGCAATTTTACCGAACAACTCAATAAATTTATCAAGCGCCGGCTGGATATGTTCTGTCCAAACAACATCAAACTTATCCGCAA
Source organism: Clostridiales bacterium (assembly GCA_019420425.1). GTDB lineage: Bacteria > Bacillota > Clostridia > Lachnospirales > Lachnospiraceae > JAHZHG01. The sequence continues at coordinate 3,089 of JAHZHG010000340.1, read as the reverse complement.
GAGATTGCAGAACCGGGGCAATATAAGTATTAAAGCTATCCAATAAAGTGGAGACGATATCACTGATTCCGCTGGTAAGGCTGTCAAACATCGGTTTGACATGCTCCTCATATACCCTTCCTATTGTCTCAAACGTCGTCTGGAGTGATTTATGGAGGGTCTCCAGCACTGTGCTAATCGGCGTCAGTATATTTTCGAATGCGGTCTTTATCTTGCCTACGTTGTCCGTAATTGGCGTAATAACCAAAGACGCCAAATCCCGAATAAACTTTAGCCCGAGGTCTATCGCCCCGATAAAGCCATCCGCAAAAATGCCAATGATGTCTGCCGTGCACTGTTTTGCTGTATCACCGGAAAAAACGTCAAAAATTTCCGTCAGAGCTACCGCAAAATTCCCTCCCAGTTCTCCTATGTCTGCTGACACGTCAAAAATTGATACAATTTTGTCCTTCAGATAGTCGCCGCTCTGCTTAAGGTATTTATCTACCCCGCCAAAAAGATTATCCGCAATTGACAAACCAATGCTGAGCGCAGATCCCGTTATCTTTCCGAGTGACTTGGCTACCGAGTCCGCAAGATTATTCGCCGCCGAAACAACCTCCGTGTCAGTAAAGATATCCCTCAGAGAGTCGCCTATTCCTACTATACTTTTCTGGATGGATTCCAATTTCTTTTCAGAGTCGCCAAATCCGATAGAGAATCCGTCTTTAAACAGATCAGCCAACTCCTTGCAACGGTTGATTAATCCCTGAAATTTCCCGTCCATTTCATCAAGAACTGTATCGCCCTCTGCCAGACTTCCGAAATTAACCGCGTCGCCCAAGGCACTGCTGCCCGTTCCCGCTCCAGAACTTCCGTTTGAAGAACCCGTATCCGAATTATCGGTCTGCTCCGATAATTTATTAATGGCGTCAAAGCCCATCAGCTGCCGCATTTCCTTCGCGGCTTTCTTTGCTGCATTTCCTGCTCCGGTCGTCGCATTCGACAACCCGTCTGCTGCATTAGATGCCCCGGTAAGGCCTTCCGCTGCTGAATCAGCCAGATCGCTCAGCCCGGAAGTCACTGTGGAGCTGCCGTTCTCTCCTTTCTTTCCGGTTATCAGCTCGGTAAATGCCTTAAATGCATTCGCCAAAGTGGCAACCTTTCCGATTACGGCATTGACAATCCGAATTATCGGAGTAAACAGATTGATTAGCCCCTGGCCGATCGTGGCCATGATGGATTCCACCTGCAGGCTTAAGATTCGGCACTGGTTTGCCCAGGAGCCAGAAGTCCTTGCAAAATCCCCATTGGCTGCTGAAAGCTGATCCTGTACAAACCGGTATCGCAAAGCGACTTTCTCGGCTTCATTCATGGCTGATGTAGTCTTTCCGAATCCGTTTGCCAGGGCATAACTGTCAAGCGCAGTCTGCGTCATAACCACGCCAAGGTCTTTCAACGACTCCGTCTCACCGGTAAATACGGATTTGAGCTTTGTATATGCCTCATCCTGGGATAAATTATAGAAGGAGGCCACATCTCCAGCTAAACCAGTTAAGGTTGTGGACATGTTATAGGCCTCCTGCTCGGAAAATCCGAAAGCTTTTGCCATAGAACCAAAGGTTCCGGTGAACTTTTTAGCCATGGTCTCGGATAAGCCGAAGCTGCTTGCGGCCGACTGCGCGAATTTATCCACCTGTGCTGTCGTTTTTGGGAAAGTGACATCAACTACGTTCTGCACTTCCGCCAGATCAGATCCCAAATCCAGGCACTTTTTCCCAAAATCAACGACTTTTTTTATTGCAAACGCGCCTGCCAGAGCAGCCCCGGCTTTCTTTGCCAGGCTTTGGATGCCTGACATCTGCTTTTCGAAACCATTTTTATTTACAACCAGATCAAGCCCGATCTTTCCTACGCTTGTAGCTGCCATATGCCCACCTGCCTCATCATGGGGACATCGGCACATGGCACTACTTGTCCGGATTAATCTTTATTTCATTTCTATCCTCTATTTCAGGGATAACTATTTCAAATTCTCTTTTGCAGTGCCTCGCCTGGCACTTCAGGAAAACACCCCGGCACGCTGCTGCCGGGGTATACTGCACTTTCTGTTCATGTCCGCAATACGGGCATCTTACTTTTTGTTTCTCAATTTTTCGCACCTCCAGCCATTGAAATGAACGCCTGCTTAAAGCCTTCGAGAATCTGCCTCATATCGTTTTCTGACACCTGTTTCGCCTGTTTTCGCAGCCACTCATTCCTGATTCGTTTTTCCTCTTTTGTGAAGTGTTTCAGAATCTCGTTGTCTGTTTCTGACCGAATAGATACTATCCGCCCAAGCGGGGTGTCGGGCGCGATCCCCGAGAGGAGCTGCTTAAATTCTCCCCATGGCATTTCATGGATTTCTTTTGACAGCCTCAGCCCATACTGCGTCTGGAATGATGATACAATTAGATCATAATCATCAATCAGGTCGTAGTATGGGCCTCCGCTTCCCCCTCATCATCCTCTTCCCCGCTGACCAGGCTCATCGCTTCCTTGATAATGACCATCAGGTCCTTAAACGGCAGCTTCATTTTGTTGATCGTCTCTCTGTCCTTTTTGCCGAACATCCGCTCATACGCACTTAACGTTGCCTCTGTCTCTGATTTATTTGAAAAATCTCCCATAATCAGAAGCATGGTCTCCGCATCAGAATTAACTTCAAATTCCTTCCCCTTGATAATAATTCTGGGGTTCTCCTCAAAGCTGAGCTTTTCGGTAATATCTACTTTCTTTGCCATATCTTTTTATCCTCCATCAAAATGCCGGCAGCATTAAGCCGCCGGCGTCACCTCGGGTTTCCCATTGCTCATTACCTCAAATTCCAGAGGAGCAACCGCCGTGGAATCTCCGGCGCCGATATTCGTTACGTTAATGACTGCCGCTTCGAATTTCACTACCGTTCCGTCCGGAAAAGTCCACTGGAAATCTTTTTCCACGTGACGGCCATTCAGCCATGCCAGCGCCGCTACAGCATCGTTTCCCACATCTCCTACGTTTCTCTTCGCGCTTACGGTAATCTTTACTCCCTTCGCTGTCATTAACCTGCGTACCCATCCTTCTGTATC
>JAHZHG010000034.1:10952-13968 GCA_019420425.1 Clostridiales bacterium | reverse complement strand
CGTATAGCCTTCATATACCTCTGTTGTCTCCCCGCCCTGCTCCAGCTCTATTTTTACGTACTGGCCATTGTAGCCCTCGGGCTCCTCCAGGATATCCCTGCATCTCCACACAGCCTCGCCCTCTGCGGAAGCCTCCGGTCCGGTGGAAACCGTCAGGATAACCGTCATTCCCTCGTTCAGCACGGTGCCCGCCTCCACGCTCTGGCGGATCACGTTGCCCGCCTTTATCTCGCTGCTGGCCTCCTCCTGGATTTCCACTCCTACCTCCAGCTCATTCAGAATGGCTTCTGCCTGTGTCTGGGGATAATCGATCAACGGAGGCATCACCTGCTCCGTCTGTCCCGGGCCCTGACTGATATACATGATCACGGTCTCGCCCTTTTCCAGCTCAGCGCCCGGCATTGGACTGGTTCCAATTACGCAGCCCGCCGGTATCTCATTGCTGTACTGGCTGCTGTCTGACTTGCAGTTGAACCCGGCCTGGGTGATTGCCTGCTGGCCGTCCTCTTTGGAATAGCCAATGACATCCGGAACTGTGCCTTTCTCGGAGCCTGCACTGATCACATAGCCTATGCTGGTTCCCTCCGGCACCAGCTCGCCCTCCGCCGGCTCCTGTTCCATAATGGTTCCCTTCTCGTACTCATCCGACGCCTTTTCGCCCAGGTACTTTGCCCCAAGCTGCTGGCTGCCAAGGAGCACCTTGGCTTCTGCTTCCTTTTTGCCAAGGATCTTCGGCACGGGCACGGCGTCTGCCACAGATACCGCGGTCTCGGTTTCACTCTCTGTGCCGCTTTCCTGTTCGGTCAGTACGGCTCCTGTCTGCTCCTCGCTCTCCTGCTCCGCAGCCGGGCGCTTCCTGGACGAGCCGCCAAAGTTAAACAGGTCAAAAGTATTGGCAATCAGTCCCAGGAAAACAAAGCCAAGGACTACGGCCACCACCACACTTCCTATCGTGATCGCCCGCTCCACACCGGGATTGATCCCCGGCTCGTCAGAACCCTTCTTTCTTCTCCGCCTTTCCGGCTTTTCCGGCTCCGGTTCTGGCTCCGGCTCATCCTCATCATAATAGCTGCCCACATAATGCTCTGTGGGATAATGGCTGGGATAACTCTCCTGCCATCCGCTGCCCCTGTAGCTGCTGGCCTGGTAGTATGAGCCGGGCGTATGGGCATAAGCCTGCTGCGGCTCCGACTCCGGAGGAGTCAGCCCTGCCGCTGCTCCCACATTAATATTCTCATCGTATGCCGGACCTTCCTTTTCCTGGCTGCTCTCCAGATTCTGTCGGATTTCATCCAGCTCCTCCCGGGAAATCAGCACGGTCTGTCCCTGGGGAATCGCCGCAGGCATCACGACAAAATCCCCCTCCGGCTTGATCAGGGATTCCCGCAAATCCTGAATCAGCTCGCCCATGTTGGCGTACCGCCTGTCCGGGCTTTTCTGCGTACACTTTAGAATAATATTTACCAGGGCAGTCGGCAGCTCCGGAACCAGCTCCTTTGGGGAACGGATCTCCTCCTGCAAATGCTTCAGTGCAATCGCCACCGTGGTTTCCCCATTAAAGGGAACCTGGCCGGTGAGCATCTCATACATACAAATGCCCAGGGAATAGATGTCGCTCTTTGCATCGCTGTAGCCGCCTCTCGCCTGCTCGGGAGAGGTATAATGCACCGAGCCCATCACGCTGGAGCTGATCGTATTGCTGGTGACCGCCCGGGCTATGCCAAAGTCCGCCACCTTTACCTTGCCATCCGTAGAAATGATGATGTTCTGCGGCTTTACGTCACGGTGGACGACCCCTCTGTTGTGGGCCGCTTCCAGCCCTGCCGATATCTGAAGGCTGATGCTGGTTGCCTCACGTACACCCAGCTTTTCCTTTTTTTCGATATATTCCTTCAGCGTAATGCCCTCTACCAGCTCCATGATGATGAACTGGATGCCGGCTTCCTCGCCTGTGTCGTATACGCTGACGATATTCGGATGCTCCAGGCCGGCAACCGCCTGGGCCTCCTCACGAAATTTGGCTACAAACGTCTCGTCTGCCCGAAATTCCGCCTTTAACACCTTCACTGCAACTAATGTTTTCTTTCTGTGATCCTTCGCTTTATAGACATCCGCCATGCCCCCGGACCCGATTTTCCCGACGATTTCATAGCGGTCCTGAAGAATTCTTCCCACATTCAGCATCCGCTACATCCCGTCCTTTCCGGGTTCCACAAGGATAACGGAAATATTATCCCTGCCTCCGTTTAAATTTGCGCACTTCACCAGCTCTGAGGCAAGCATCCCCAGCGGCTCGTCGCGCTTTACGATATTCAGAATCTCCTCGTCGTCCACCATATTGCTCAGCCCGTCGGAGCACAGCAGCAGGCGGTCGCCCTCTTCCAGCTTCATATCAAAAAAATCGATCCGCACCCGGCTTCTCACGCCGACTGCACGGGTGATTATATTCTTTTCCGGATGGTTTTTGGCCTCTTCGCGCCTGATCTGGCCCATACGTACCATTTCCTCGACCAGGGAGTGGTCCACCGTCACCTGGTCAATACCCTCCCGGTCAATCAGATACAAACGGCTGTCCCCCACGTTTGCCGCATAGAGATACCCGTCCTGTACCGTAGCCGCCACCACCGTGGTGCCCATTCCGGAAAATTCCCGGTCCTTCTCCGAAGTCTCCAGCACCTTCCGGTTTGCTTCCCGGCTAGCCTCCTCCAGAATCTGTACGGGGCGCGTCCGGCTGCTGCCGTTGATGCTCTCCAGCATCGTTTCCACCGTACACCGGGATGCCAGATCTCCTGCATTGTGTCCGCCCATGCCGTCAGCCACAATAAACAGGTTGGGCAGGGCCCCCACGGGTGTCTCCGAAGCGTACACAAAATCCTGGTTGGAGCTGCGCTTCGCCCCCACATCGGTTATACTATATGCTTTCATCTGCCGCTCCTTCCTCCTGCTTATCCAGATAGCTCTTTCGCAGTTGTCCGCAGGCCCCATTGATATCCCGGCCCATTTCTCTTCTTATAGT
>JAHZHG010000034.1:0-10899 GCA_019420425.1 Clostridiales bacterium | reverse complement strand
ATCCCGTTTTTTTCCGGCTTGTGCTGAAACGCCAGTACGACCTTTCTGTCTGACTGGACGTAGCTTCTCTCCTTAATCGGATTTACCGGAATCAGGTTCACATGGCAGTTCATCCCCGAAAGGAGGGCTGCCAGCTCATACGCATCCTGGTCGGTATCGTTTACCCCGCCCACCAGGCTGTACTCAAAGGAAATCCTCCTGCCCGTCTGCTGAAAATAATAGCGGCAGGCGTCCAGCACGTCCTTCAATTCATATTTGTTTGCAATCGGCATCAGTTCCTTACGCTTCTCCTGGGAAGAGGCGTGGAGGGAAAGGGCCAGCGTAATCTGGAGCCGCTTATCCGCCAGTTCACGCATCCGCGGCACCAGGCCGCAGGTGGATACGGTGATATTCCGCTGGCTTAAATGCAGGCCGTTTTCATCGCTGATCAGCTCCAGAAACCGCACCACATGGTCAAAATTATCCAGCGGCTCTCCCGAGCCCATCATCACCACATGGGAAACCCGTTCGCCGGTAATCGCCGAAATCCGGTAAATCTGCTCCAGCATCTCCGAGGGGTACAGTCCTCTCGTCAGCCCGCCTAAGGTGGAGGCGCAGAACCGGCAGCCCATGCGGCAGCCGACCTGAGAGGAAATACAGACCGAGTTGCCGAATTTATACCTCATCAGTACGCTCTCGATCACGTTGCCGTCCTCCAGGGCAAACAGATATTTCTGTGTGCCGTCTATGGCAGAGGTCAGCACCTCCACCGGGGTCAGCACCGGCATCCGGCAGTTTTCCTCCAGCTTTGCCAGCAGGCTTTTCGGCAGGTTCGTCATCTTTGCGGGACTGTCCGCCAGCTTTTGATGCATCCACTGATAAAGCTGTTTTGCCCGAAACGGCTTTTCGCCCATGCCGACCAGCTCTTTGGTCAGCTCGGGCAGCGTCATGGATTTGATGTCTGTTTTCATACTATCGTTCCTTTTTGCGAAATCTCGCGATAAAAAAACCGTCGGACTTATGTACTCCGGGCAGAAGCTGGATATATCCCGCCTTTGTCGTCTTGCTCTTCAGTTCGTCGCAGATATAGGGATTCAGGCTTTCCAGCTGAAAAGGGTAGCGCTCCAGGAACCACTTGACGTTGTACTGGTTCTCATCCGCACCGATGGTGCAGGTACTGTAAATCATCGTACCGCCCGGCTTTACGTAGTTCTGCACCACGTGAAGAATTTTTCGCTGGAGCTTGACGATCTCGTCCTGCTTGGCCTGGGTCATTTTGTACTTGATATCCTGCTTTTTGCCGATTACGCCAAAGCCTGAGCAGGGCAGGTCTGCGATCAGGATATCCGCCTTTTCCAGGCTGTCCGCATCGTAGATTGTCGCATCCTGAACAACCGCCTTCATGTTGATGGCTCCGATCCGGTCAATATTTTCCTGCATCCAGTTTACTTTATATTCGGAGACGTCCCTCGCCTCCACAAAGCCGCTGTCCCGCAGCTTGTCCGCGATGTGCAGCGCCTTGCCGCCCGGCGCGGCGCAGACATCGATGCAGTAGTCCCCCCAGTTTGGGGCCGCCGCCTCGGCAACCAGCATGGAGCTGATATCCTGCACCTGGATCCAGCCGTTGCGGAAAGCCTCCACTGCCTTCAGATAATTATACCCGGAAATCTCCAGGGCATAGGGCAGGTAAGGATGCTCCTCCACATGAATGCCCTGTCCCCGCAGGCTGTCCATGATCTCCTCCTTGGATGCCTTGTCCAGATTGCAGCGCACACTGGTTCCCTTTTCCGTCTGAAAATCCGCGCAGATTTTTTCCGTAGTCTCATAGCCGAACTGACCGACCCATTTGGCCACCATCCAGTCTGGCACGGAATACTGGACAGCCAGATAGCGGATCGGCTCTGTCCGGCTGTCCGGATAGGCCACATCGCTGATCCCTCTGGCCACGTTGCGCAGCACGCCGTTAACAAAGCCCTTCAGGCTGTAAAAGCCCCTGCGCTGGGCCAGCTTTACCGCCTCGTTGCACACGGCGGAATCGGGGATGCTGTCCATGTATTTCAGCTGGTAGACCGAAATCCGCAGGAGGTTGCGGATCAGCGGCTTCATCTGCTGTATTCTTACCTTGGAAAACTGTTCAATGATATAATCCAGCTGGATCATATGCTCCAGCGTTCCCTCCACCAGCCGGGTAATGAACGCCCGGTCGCGCTTATCCAGATACTGGTACTTTTCCAGTACCTCCCGGAGAACAACGTGGCTGTAGGCCTCCTCCTCCGTGATCTCCATCATCATATTCAACACCAGTTCTCTTAAGTTTACCGGTTTAGTCACGCCTGCGTCCTCCTGCAATTATGATCAGACGAAGCAGCTGCAAAATGGATGCCGCCAGACTGGCCACATACGTCATGGCCGCCGCGCGGAGCACTTTGCTTCCGCCCCGCAGCTCTTCCTCGCTCAGCAGGCCGGTACTCTCCAGCACCTTCAGCGCCCTGCTGGAGGCGTTAAATTCCACCGGCAGCGTCACCAGCTGGAACAGCACGGCCAGGCAGAACAGGCCGATGCCCAGGTTTACCAGAAAGCTCATCGAAAAGATCAGTCCGGCCACAAATATCCCCCAGGAAAGGCTGCTGCCCAGGCTTGCCGCAGGCACCAGGGTACTGCGCAGCACCAGGGGGCCGTAGTGCACCTGATCCTGCACCGCATGGCCGCACTCATGGGCGGCAACACAGACCGCCGCGACGGAATTGGAACCGTAGGTGCTGTCGGACAGACGCAGAGTTTTTGTCCGGGGATCGTAATGATCGGTCAGGTTTCCGGATACCCGCTCTATCGTAACATCATAAATCCCCGCGCTGTGCAGTACGCGCTGGGCCGCCTGCGCTCCGGTCAGACCCGACCTTGTGCGCACTGAGGAATACTTTGCAAATGTACTTTTGACTCCGGCCTGGGCGATCAGGGAAAGGACAAGCCCGATCAGCGCCAGGATCATCGTCGGGTCATAAAACAGCCCGTATCCAAACCCACCGTACCGGTAAAAACTGTTAACCATCAGCATAAAGCTGCTGCACCTCCTTATCTCGATGTGCCGCCGCTGCCGCTTCGCAGGCGCTGCCCCCAGGACCTCCGCGCATTCTGCGCGAAAACGTCTCGTGAAACAGCGGCGGATTCAACTGTTGCCATAATTTACTGTTCCTGCCTGCCGAGAATGGTTCCCGGTTCCACCGGATACCCCCGCAGGAATGCGTCGCAGGCCATCCGCTTTTTCCCTTCCAGCTGGAGCTCCCGGATGACCAGTGTTCCTTTGCCGGTGCTCACCCGCAGGGCGTCCTTTGCCGCACTGACGCTCACCGTGCCCGGCTGCGCCCCGCTCTCCTGGCTGACGCCGTTCTCCGCATCGGCGGCCCAGAGCTTAAGCGTCTTTCCGTTCAGGCTGGTGTAAGCGCTGGGCCACGGATTCAGGCCGCGGATCAGCCGCTCTATCGTCTCCGCGTCCTGCGTCCAGTCAATTTTTCCCTGCTCCTTGGTCAGCATCGCCGCATACGGCGTGGTCGTCTCGCCCTGCTTTTGGGGCGTTATGCTGCCCTTTTCCAGGCCTTCCAGCGTCTCCAGCAAAAGCTCCGCCCCCACGCTGCTCAGCTTGTCAAACAGGCTGCCTCCGGTCTCCTTCTTTTCCACGGGTACAACCGCTTTCAGCAGCATATCCCCTGTATCCAGGCCGGCGTCCATCTGCATGGTGGTCACGCCGGCTTCTTTATCCCCGTTGATCACTGCCCACTGGATGGGCGCAGCTCCCCGGTATGCGGGAAGCAGGGAGGCATGGACGTTGATACAGCCATAGGGCGCCGCCTCCAGGATTTCCTTCGGGATAATCTGGCCAAAGGCGACCACCACGATCACGTCCGCGTGCAGGCCCTTTACCTGGGCGACTGCCTCTGCATCCCGTATACGCTTTGGCTGGTAAACCGGGATTCCTGCCTCCGCCGCCACCTCCTTTACGGGTGTCATCTGCATCGCCTTTCCCCGCCCTTTGGGTTTATCCGGCTGGGAAAACACGGCGCAAACCTCATGCCTGGACCGGATCAGTGCACGCAGCGTTCCCACGGCAAAATCCGGCGTTCCCATAAAAATTACTCTCATACAAGCCCCTCTCTTTCGTCAGCCGCATCTCTGCACTTCTTACTCTTCGCCCTCATCTCCGGCATCTACATCATAGATTTCCCCTTCGACGTGCTCCACATACATGATTCCGTCAAGATGCTCACACTCATGGCAGATTGCCCGTGCCATCAGCTCCTCGCCCTCGACCTCGATCTCTTCCATATTTTCATTCAGCGCCCGCGCCTTGACGTAATTCGGCCGGGTCACTGTGCCGGCCTTTCCCGGAAGGCTCAGGCATCCTTCGGAACCGGTCTGCTCTCCCGATGTCTCCACGATCACCGGATTTACCATAACTACGGGACCGTCGCCCACATCGATGGTCACGATCCGCTTCAGCACGCCCACCTGGGGAGCGGCCAGGCCGACTCCTCCCGCCTCATACATGGTATCCAGCATATCCTTAATCAGCTCCCGTGTCCGGTCATTCATCTGTGTCACTTCTCTGCACTTTTTGGTGAGCACCTCGTCACCCATAATTCTGATTGTACGTATTGCCATTTTTCTTTCCTCCTGCCTTAATTCAAGGTAAACTGTACCGTAATCGCATCGTAGCCTGAATTGATCTCTATGTACTGCTCCGCCCGGTTTTTCAGGCTGATCAGCAGCTTTTCCTGCTCATGCTTTAAATAAATGACTTTATAGTAAATATCGGAGACCCGGGAAATATTGGCGGCTGTCGGCCCCAGCAGCGCAGCGCCGTATTTCTCCGCCGCCGGCGCAAGGAACCGTTTCAGGTAGTCCGCGCCCAGGCCCAGCTGCTCTTCATCGGGGCAGCCCAGCCGTATTTCCAGCATATTTCCCGCCGGCGGATAGCCGGCCAGCTTCCGATATAGGATTTCCTGTTCATAAAACTCCCGGTAGTCCTGCCGGACTGCCGACGTAATCGCGTAGTGCTCCGGCTCATAAGTCTGAATCACCACCTCGCCGGGAAGAGCTCCCCGGCCCGCACGGCCTGCCGCCTGGGTAAGCAGCTGGAATGTCCGCTCCGCGGCCCGATAGTCTCCGCCGTGCAGGGACAAATCCGCCGCAAGCACGCCCATCAGCGTGACCCTGGGAAAATCGTGTCCCTTTACAATCATCTGGGTGCCGATCAGAATGTCTCCCTCGCCTTCGGCAAACGCCTCCAGTATCCGTGCATGGCCTTTCTTTCCCTTTGTCGTATCCAGATCCATACGCAGAATCCGCGCTCCCGGAAACTCCCTGGCGATCATACTCTCCACCTGCTGGGTCCCCACCTTAAAGCTGCGGATAAACGTGGAGCCGCATTCCGGACATGTGCCCGGGTACTCCTCCTCGTAGCCGCAGTAATGACAATGCAGCTTTTTGTCCCGGTGAATGGTCAGCGAAACGTCGCAGTGGGGACACATCAGTACATGGCCGCAGCTGCGGCAGGAAAGAAAACCCGCATAGCCCCGGCGATTTAAAAAGAGCATCACCTGCTCCCGCCGGTTCAGCCTCTCTTTTATTTTTTCCCGAAGCAGCCCGCCCAGCATGGAACGGTTGCCGGCGCGCAGCTCCCCGCGCATATCGGTCAGGCAGACTCTGGGCAGCGCGCCTCCTGCCGCACGGTTTTTCAGCTCAATCAGCTGATACATACCGCGGGTGGCTCCATAATATGCCTCCAGTGACGGAGTCGCCGATCCCAGCACTACCCTGGCATGCTCCATCGCTCCCCGTTTCAGCGCCACCTCCCTGGCATGATAGCAGGGCGCCCCCTCGCTCTGGTAAGACGGTTCATGCTCTTCATCTACAATAATTATGCCCAGATTGGGGAAGGGGGTAAACAGAGCCGATCTCGGCCCGATCATCACCTGGATTTCTCCCCGCTTGGCCCGCTCAAACTGGTCATACCGCTCTCCCGGGGAGAGACGGGAATGGATCATGGACACCCGCCCGCGGAACCTGCGGTAAAACCGCAGCACAGTCTGGTATGTCAGGGCAATCTCCGGGATGAGTACGATCGCCTGCTCGCCGCGGCGCAGCGCCTCGGCAATCAGCTCCATGTATACCTCGGTCTTTCCGCTGCCGGTTACCCCATGGATCAGATACCGGCCCTCCGGCTCCTGCTCCCAGCGGGAAACAATGGTATGTACGGCCTGCCGCTGCTCCTCGTTCAAAACCGGGGCTGCAGGACTGGCGGCGCTCTCCGGTTCCCCGTCCCCCTCCAGTCCCAGCAGGGCAGCCACCGGATCCCGGTATTCCTGCTGTGCTTCTATCCGCAGATAACCCTTTTCTTCCATGGCCCTGGCCGTGGCCATCGTAGCCTGCAGCTCGCTCTGGGCACGCTCCCAGGGGATCACCGGCCTTTCCAAAAAGGCCTCCAGGAGCCTTGCTCTGGCCGTCTGGTGCTTTTTCCGGCACTCCTCCAGCTGCCGCTGCAGCTCCTGGGGCTCCAGCAGGCAGACCAGCCGCCTTGACTCCTTCATTTTTACCTTCTGCTTTACCGGGATCACCGTTTTGAGCGCCTGGATCATCGTTGAACCGTATCTGTCCCTGATCCAGGCCGCCAGCCCGATCAGCCGGGTTTCCACGCCCAGCCCGTCTGTGACCACTTCCCGGATGTCCTTGATCTTATCCTCTCCGTAGGCGCACTGGCCGGAAAGGCCGGTCACGTACCCCTGGATCAGGCGGTTTCCCCGGCCAAAGGGGACGGTCACCACCGCTCCCGGCTCCAGAGCGTCCTCCAGCTCCCTGGGCACCCGGTAGGTAAACCCCTTATCCAGCTTCTCATGGGTGATGTTCACCACCACATTGGCATACACCAATTCTATCTTCCTTCCAATATTTCCTGAATCAGCACCCGCTCATCCATCGGGTACTTCTTCCCTTCGATTTCCTGATAATCCTCGTGCCCCTTTCCGGCCAGCACAATGATATCTCCCGGCTCTCCGTGATGGATCGCGTAGGCTATCGCCTCCTTGCGGTTCACTATGCTCACGTATTTGCCGTCTGTCTTTTCAATCCCCGTGATAATATCCGCAATGATGTCCTCCGGCTTTTCATACCGGGGATTATCCGACGTGATAATCGTCAGGTCGGCCAGCCGCCCCGACACCTCGCCCATCTCGTAGCGGCGCAGCTTCGAACGGTTTCCCCCGCAGCCAAACAGGCAGACCAGCCGGTGGGGATGATATTCCTTCAGCGTCGTCAGCAGGCTCTCCAGAGCCATCGCATTATGGGCATAGTCAATCATCAGCGTAAATTCGTCGGAAACTTTAATCATCTCAATTCTGCCTTTGACCTTGGCCTCCATCAATGCCTTCTGGATGTTCGGCACCGGTATGTCAAAATGGCGGCAGACCGCAATCGCCGTCAGTGAATTATATACGCTGAACTTGCCCGGGATGTCAATCTCCACGTCAAACTCCATCCTGCCCCTCACCTGGTAGTCAATGCCCAGATATCCGGGACGGCTGACCAGCTTCGCGTTCTCCGCGCGCAGGTCCGCATCCGGAGAAAAGCCAAAGGTTTCCACCGCGCAGGTATGGCCCTCCAGAATCTGGCCGATGTGGGCGTCGTCCTTATTTAAAATGCCGAGGCGGCACTGCCTGAACAGCCTGGACTTGCACTCCAGATACTCCTCAAAGCTCTCATGCTCCGCAGGCCCGATGTGATCCGGCTCTATATTCGTAAAAATACCGATTTCAAAGAGGATCCCCGCCGTGCGGTCCAGCTTCAGTCCCTGGGAGGAAACCTCCATCACCGCCATGTCGCAGCCTTCCTCCACCATCCTGGCAAAATATTCCTGAATTGTGCTGGATTCCGGAGTAGTGTTCAGCGCCGGGATCACGGTATCTCCGATAATGCTCTCTATGGTGCCGATCAGACCCACCTTATGGCCCACAGACTCCAGAATGGATTTGATCATATACGTTGTCGTCGTCTTGCCCTTGGTACCGGTAATGCCGATCACCTTCAGCTTTTCGGCGGGATAGCCGTACCAGGCGGCGTAAATCATCGCCATGGCATAACGTGAATTTTCCACCAGCACCACGGTCACGCTCCCCGGTACCTCCACCGGTTCCTCCGCAACCAGGACAGACGCGCCCTTTTGTGCCACATCAGCCGCGTATTTATGACCGTCGCTGACCGCCCCCCTGATGCAGATAAACAGCGCGCCCGCGCAAGCCTTCCGCGAATCGTTAATTACCGCCGTGACCTCCGGGTCCGGCTCTCCCTGAACGATGCGGTATGATATCCTCTCCAGTAATTTGCTCAATTTCATGATGGACACTTCCCTTCCTGAATGGCAAAGTTCGCCTTATCCGTTCATTATAGCAAACAGTCAAGCGCTTCACAAGGAGGAATTCAAGGAAAATTACATTCCTATTCCATCCGGTATTCCCTCGGCGTCATCCCATACCTGGCGCGGAACTGTCGGTTAAAATTTGAAAGATTTTCAAACCCGACATTCTCTGCAATCACCACGACCTTATCATCCGTTCCCCGCAGAGCCTCGGCTGCCGCAGCCAGTCTGCGTTCATTCAGATAAGCGGTAAAGCTGGTTCCGGTGCGCTGTTTGAACCACCGCATAAAATGGCTGCTGCTGCAGCTGCAGCCCTCTGCCATTTCCGACACGGTCAGCCGCTGGGAATACTCCTGCTCCACCCGCCGGAGCACAGCCTTCAGCCGCTCCGTATCCGGTGAATCCGCCCGCGGCCCATCCGGACATCTGCGGTACAGCAGAAACAACAGCCGCAGCATCGCCGCCTTTACGCCCAGCTCATAGCCCTTCTCCCGGGCTTCGCAGAGTTCCTCCGCATCCCCGAGACACCGGGCAAGCTCCCCGTATCCCTCGCTGTCCGCCCGCAGCAAAAGCGGGCAAAGCAGCTGTCCCGAGGCCAGCGGCACCAGATATTCCTGCGCGCACACATCCGCCCCGCCTCCGCCGAGAAACTCCACGTCAAAAATGATATTTTCATATTCCATGGCATAGCCGCCGGGCACCGCGCGGAGCGCATGAAGCGTTCCCGGAGGTACCACAAAAATATCGCCGCCCTGCGCCTCTGTTACCTCCAGTCCCAGCTGAACCTGACCTTTTCCCTTTTTTACAAAAATCAGCTCCATGCTTTTCTGCCAGTGCAGGGCCACCGCCGGAAAATCCTTCGGTATAGTACAAGGATAGATATTAAAGGGAAACAGCATACTGCCATGCTTCTTTTTTTCCAGGAACTCGTCTCTTCTCTCTTTTTCCACAAAAACTTCCGCCTCCTTGCCCGATATGATAGGATAGTATCATTATTTGCCGCAATACTGCAAGATATATTTTGAAATTAATGTTAATAATACATGATGTAACCATTTTGCATATTTCAGGAAAGGAGCAGTCAATATGAATCATACGATCGAAACCAAACTTGCCTCCTGCTGCCAAAAGCCGCTTGCAGAGGCCTCCAATGAAGAGCTTTATCTGGCTCTGCTTCAGCTTGTGCAGGAATACAGCCTGGGAAAAACCCAGCCGGTTACCGGCAGAAAGCTTTACTACATTTCCGCTGAATTTCTGATCGGGAAACTGCTTTCCAACAATCTGATTAACCTCGGAATATATGATGAAGTCCGCACCGTTCTGGGAAAATACGGAAAGTCCCTCTCGGATATTGAGGAGCTGGAGCCCGAACCCTCCCTGGGCAACGGAGGGCTTGGCCGCCTGGCTGCCTGCTTTCTCGACAGTCTCGCCACCCTGAATCTGCCGGGCGACGGCATCGGCCTGCGCTACCAATGCGGCCTCTTCCACCAGAACTTCCACCGGAATCTCCAGGATGAAACTCCGGATACCTGGCTCACCGGGAACGACTGGGCAGTGCCCACAGATACGGTATATTCTGTCGAGCTGGCCGGAAAGGCCTATCCGGCCCGCCTGTATAAGCTGGCGGTAACCGGCTACGACGGCCGTACCAACAATCTGAATCTGTTTGATCTGGATACCATCGACGAATCGGTCATCACTGAGGGCATTTCCTTTGATAAAACGGACATCGCCAAAAACCTGACGCTGTTTTTGTACCCCGATGATTCCGACGACGCCGGGCGGCTGCGTATCTATCAGCAGTATCTCATGGTATCCGCCGGCGCTCAGCTAATTCTGGACGAATGCCTGGAACGCGGCTGCAATCTCCACAATCTGGCCGATTACGCGGCCGTCCAGATCAACGATACCCACCCCAGCATGGTGATCCCGGAGCTGATCCGCCTCCTGACTGCCCGCGGCATCGGTTTTGAGGAGGCTGTACAGATTGTCACCGATACCTGCGCCTATACCAACCACACCATTCTGGCAGAGGCTCTGGAAAAATGGCCGCGCCATTACCTGGAGCAGGTGGTGCCCCAGCTTCTTCCGGTGATCGACCGGCTGAACGCTCTGGCCCGCACCCGTACTGACGACGAAAGCCTGTCCATCATCGATCACAACAACCTGGTGCACATGGCCAGCATGGATATCCATTTCACCCATTCCACCAACGGCGTGGCGGCCCTGCACACCCAGATTTTAAAGGACAGCGAGCTGGCCGGGTTTTACCGGCTCTATCCGGAGAAATTCAACAATAAGACCAACGGCATCACCTTCCGCCGCTGGCTGCTGGAATGCAATCCCGCACTGACCGCAGAAATCGAAGGCCTGATCGGCCCCGGATTTAAAAAAGACGCCGGCGAGCTGGAAAAGCTCCTTGCTTACACAAATGACAGCCGCGTCCTTGGCCGGCTTTCCGAGATCAAAACGAACAACAAAAAGGCCCTGGCTGACTGGCTTTTCCAGAAACAGGG
>JAHZHG010000339.1 GCA_019420425.1 Clostridiales bacterium | reverse complement strand
AGCTGATGAAGGAAAAGGGCCGTTACCGCAGCTTCGTGGAGACGCGGGAGCGGGCAGAAGGGTGGAGAATATCCGGAAATTAACCGGGAAAATGCATATTGTTTCGATGAATGATCCATGGTATCGTATAAATAATGAGGAAGGAAAACAGAATCATGATCGAGACAAGAAGGAGGACTGAAAATGAACGAGTTTAAAGACATTTTCCCGCGCGGTGGGGAGAATACCGCATTTGCCCGGTACTTTGTCGGACAGAGCTATTTGAATATGCTGTCCCTGGGGCAGGTACTTATCGGGAACGTGACATTCGAGCCAGGCTGCCGCAACAACTGGCATATCCATCATGCCAAGTCCGGCGGAGGACAGATTCTTCTGGTTACCGGCGGCAGGGGATATTATCAGGAATGGGGAAAAGAACCCCGCGAGCTGCATCCGGGTGACGTGGTGAATATTCCTGCGGAAGTGAAACACTGGCACGGCGCAGCGTCGGACAGCTGGTTTTCCCACCTGGCAGTGGAGGTGCCGGGAGAAGAAACGAAAAATGAGTGGTGCGAGCCGGTATCTGACGAGGCGTACGGCAAGCTGAAATAGGAGGCATAGTGACGGTAAAACCGTATACCGGAAGCTACGATGCGGTAGTTGACCAGGGGCAGAGGGAAGTAGAAGGCGATATATGCCCGAAATCCGGCCGCTCAAGGCTGATCTGAGCCAGTACGATACCATAATTTTAGGCACCCCGGTATGGTGGTATACCTTTGCGCCTGCGATAAAGACATTTCTCCACAGTACCGACTTATCCGGGAAAACGGTGTATCCTTTCGCGACAAACGGAGGCTGGATCGGCCATACCTTCAGGGACGTGCAAAAAGCATGTACAGGCGCCAACGTTCTGCCCGGACTGAATGTCCGGTTCAATGAGGATAAGCAGCTCACCGCAGAAGCGGATATACAAGGATGGCTCCGGAATATCTGATTACAGAGGAAGAGGTTTTGCTATCCGCCTGCAGACGCATGTTCCCGCCTATGTCCCGGACTGGGCAAAGCAGCTGTTAGACAGGCAGCCCCGGCGTCCGGTGTTTACAATTCGGACATATTTCTCAAACAAAACATAAACAAAACGCTGATATAATGAGTCGAATACAGAGAGCAGACAGAAACACGAGGAGGGCGCAGCAGTGATTAATATACTTGTGGTAGAGGATGACGTAAGGCTGAATCAGATCGTATGTACCTACCTGAATGACAGCGGTTTTCATGCAAAGGGCTGTCTGAACGCCAATGCGGCATATGATGAATTGTATAACAATCTGTACGAATTGATTATTTCGGATATCATGATGCCCGAAATCGATGGCTTTGAATTTGCCCGGACAGTCAGGGCAGTGAACAAAACCATTCCTATTCTGTTTATGTCTGCAAAAGACGATCTGCCCTCTAAGAAACGGGGCTTCAGCCTTGGTATTGATGACTATATGGTAAAGCCGATTGAGCTTGACGAGCTGGTTATGCGGGTGCGTGCCCTGCTCCGCCGGGCCAATATCGAGATGGAGCGAAAGCTGACGGTGGGTAATCTGGAGCTGGACGCCGATGCGATGAGCGCCGTTGTGGACGGAGAAGAGATTAATCTCACTACCCGGGAGTTCAATATCATCTACAAGCTGTTGTCTTATCCGAATAAAACCTTTTCCCGCGTTCAGCTTATGGACGAATTCTGGGGCGTGGACAGCGAAACGAGTCTGCGGGCAGTGGATGTGTATGTGACAAAGCTGCGGGACAAGCTGTCCGGATGCAACGGCTTCGCGATAAAAACCGTCCGCGGATTGGGCTACAAGGCGGTGCTGCTATGAGCGGGAAGGATGACGAAAAAGGAACGGAAATCCGCCAGTCCAGATTTCCGCTTTCTCTATTCTGGAGTATTTTCGGACTGATCGCCCTGATGGGAGGAATCCATCAGGGAATCCTCGTCCTGATGGATTCCCTGCAGCTGAACGGCCTATGGCAGACCCACATCGCACTGGCCTATCTGCTTCTTGTAGCGGCTGGGCTTACCCTGTATGTCCGGCGGATGACAAGAAAAACCTATGAGCTGCCCCTGCAGAGGATTTCAAAGGCGACAAAGCAGGTGGCAGAAGGAGACTTTTCGGTATATATCCCTGCCATGCATACGGCAGATAAGCTGGATTATCTGGATGTTATGATTATGGATTTAAACAAAATGATCGAGGAGCTGGGCAGCATCGAGACGCTAAAGACGGATTTCTTTTCTAATGTTTCTCATGAAATCAAGACTCCGCTGGCGGTAATCCAGAACAGCGCCGAGCTGCTGCAGGCCGGTGAGCTGACGGAAAGGCAGAGGGAGAGCGTGGATACCATTTACTGGCAGTCCAGGCGTCTGGCGGATATGATTACCAATATCCTGAAACTGAACAAACTGGAAAAGCAGGTAATTACACCGGCAGCGGAGCCTTACGATCTGTGCGGACAGCTGGCTGACTGCGCCCTGCTTTTTGAGGAACTGTGGGAGAAGAAAAATCTGGATTTCTCCGCCAGACTGGAGGATCGGGCCATGATTCTGGCGGATGAGAGCCTTATGGAAATCGTATGGAATAATCTGCTTTCCAACGCCGTGAAATTTACGGAGGAGGGCGGGGCGATAACCCTGACACAGACCTCAGACAAGGAGCGGATCACCGTGTCCGTCTCCGATACCGGGTGCGGAATGAGCGAGGAGACGATCCGTCATATATTTGAGAAATTTTATCAGGGGGACACCTCCCACGCCACTGAAGGCAACGGTCTTGGGCTGGCGCTAACCTTCAGGATTCTGCAGCTGTCGGGATATACGATCGCGGTGGAGAGCACTCTGGGGGAGGGAACCACCTTTACGGTCACCATTCCGCTTGGACAGACGGATGATGGGAAAGGAACAGGGGAAAATGACATTTACTGCGTATGAATATAAAGAAGTATCCGTAGACATCATTATGGCATCCCAATATCTGGATGGATACGAGAACTTTGGATGGGAGCCGGACGAGCGTTTCCATACAGAGAAAACCTCCGGAAAAGTGACCCTGCACTTAAAAAGGGACAGAAAAATCCTAAACAAAACAGAGCTGACGCGGCTGCAGCGTCATTTCGAGGCCTGTATGGAAGAAATCTGTT
Source organism: Clostridiales bacterium (assembly GCA_019420425.1). Taxonomy (GTDB): domain Bacteria; phylum Bacillota; class Clostridia; order Lachnospirales; family Lachnospiraceae; genus JAHZHG01. The sequence goes on along the minus strand of JAHZHG010000339.1, from coordinate 256 downwards.
CTCTGGAGAATTCAAAGCACTCCCGGGCAACTATGGCAGCGATTACCACAGGGATTATCGGGACGGCCTTTATGGCAGGCTCAGTCTTTGCCGTAACGGCCCGGCCTCCCATCATCTGGCTCACCGTTCTGCTGGCTATACCGGGCTTTGCCCTGTGGGGAGGCGGCTATTTTGTGTGTCAGGCGGTAAAACGGAAAAGGACAGGGGCAGGGCGGTCGCCCGCCTCAATCTCTCGCCGAGCTCGCACTTGCTCCTG
>JAHZHG010000338.1 GCA_019420425.1 Clostridiales bacterium | reverse complement strand
TTTCCTCTTAAAATCTTAGCTGTTTCGGATGCCAGGCGGCCAAGGGTCATACCTGTTGCATCAATCTCATACCATTTTCTTTCAATCGTTGATGGACTAGCCATAAAGGTCTTCATTGGTTTTCCTCCTTGATTTGCTTGTTTAAAAACCTGAATTACGGCCTGCAGAGGTTTAATTCCGCCTTCCGATGTGCCGTCCGATTGAGGGACAGCTTTATGGAAAATGTCCTACCGGGGCTTTTGGTTCAGACATTTACACGCACTTTCACAGTAAAATATTATAATATATATTTTCCGGGCATGTCAACCATTTTTTTCGAAAACCGGCAAATCTCTCGGCATCCGGCAGAAGCCCTAACGCGAATCGTTTCCATCGCCTTTTCTTCCCGTACGCCATGGATTCCCTGCTGCAGCCAGGCGCAGACATTTTGCGTAATTTTACGTATCAGAAAGAATAATCCGGATATTCAATTTTCATCAGGGTCAGGCCCTCCGGCCGTGCAGTCTCTCCGGCCAGGTCCCGGTTCTTGGCTTCCAGGATCGCGGGAATATCCTCAGGGGAGAACATACCCACGCCCACGCGGATCAGGGTTCCCGCCAGTATCCGCACCATGTTATACAAAAAGCCGCTTCCCCGCACGCGCAGGGTAATCAGATCCCCAGATTTTTCCACGGTAAAGGAGTAGATCTCCCGCACATGGTTGGTGATCTCCGGCTTGTGGGTGCAGAAGCTGGAAAAATCGTGCTCGCCCACCAGATAAGCGGCGGCCCGTTTCATCGCCTCCACATCCAGCGGGCGGTAATAAAACAGAGAATACAGCCGCTCCATGGGATTTAAGAAGGTGCGGTTGCAGATTCGGTATTCATAGGTTTTGATTGTGCGGGTAAACCGGGGATGGAAGTCCTTGGGCGCCTCCCGGGAATCCTGGATGCGGATATCGGCGGGCAGCCGGGTATTCATCGCATAGGAAATCTTCTCCGCAGGCATCCGGGCTGAGGTGTCAAATACCGCCACATTGCGGCTCGCTCCGATTACGTGAATCGGCTCCCGCAAAAGCTCAGTCAGGTGCGTGTTCAGCACCTCTTCTATCGTCAGTCCGTTGGGCTGTACCTGCCAGCCGCTGTACGCCGTGCCGTCATAGGCAACCACCAGCTTTACCCGTTTGCTCATCCCTCTTTAAACTCCATGCTTTATTCTACCAGATCCAGTTTACGACGCCTGAGCATGCCAGGTAGGCCAGCAGCGCCAGATAGGCGGTGTAATCCCGCTTCTGGTATACCAGCGGCTTCATCTTTGTCCGGCCCTCTCCTCCGCGGTAGCCTCTGGCCTCCATGGCCATAGCCAGGTCGTTGGCCCGGCGGAACGCGGAGACGAACAGCGGTACCAGCACAGGCACCAGGCTTTTGGCCCTTTTGATCAGGCCACCGCTTTCAAAGTCCGCACCCCTGGCCATCTGCGCCTTCATGATTTTGTCCGTCTCATCCAGCAGGATCGGAATAAACCGGAGGGCAATGGACATCATCATCGAGATCTCATGCACGGGGACATGAATCTTCTTTAAGGGGCCCAGTCCCTTCTCCAGGCCGTCCGTCAGGTCGTTGGGGGTGGTGGTCAGCGTCATCAGGGACGAGCCCAGAATCAGGTAAACCAGCCGTACGGCCATAAATGCCGCCTGCCTGAGGCCCTCCCAGGTCACCGTCAGCTTCCACACGGAAAAGATAGGGGTACCCGGGGTCAAAAACAGATTAAAGCCTACGGTGATCAGTAGCAGCACCAGAATTGTCTTTAGTCCCCTGACCATATAGCCAAAGGGTACCCTGGACAGCCTGATTGCTCCCGCCAGAAATAGGGTAGCGACCACATAGCTGGGAATCGACCGAAAGGAGAACAGCGCAATAATAAATACAATTGTACTGACGAGCTTTACTCTCGGGTCCAGTTTATGAATGGCGGAATCCGCCGGATAATATTGGCCTATCGTAATCTCTCTCAACATCCGTTATTCTCCTCCACCGTTATCCGTTAAGCGCCTGCAGGATAGCATCTCTGGCTTCCTCCACCGTCATCACGGAGGTATCCACCGGAAAGCCCCGCTCTTCCAGCGCCTTGACCGCATAGGTTACCTGGGGAACCGCAAGCCCGACCTCCTCCAGCTCATGGACATGCTGAAACACCTCGCCCGGCGCTCCGTCAAGGAACACCTGGCCGTGGTTCATCACCACAATCCGCTCCACATACCGGGCCACATCCTCCATACTGTGGGAAACAAGGATGACCGTCATCTGTTTTTCCTCATGCAGCCATTTAATCTGATCCAGGATCTCATCCCGGCCTCTGGGATCCAGCCCGGCCGTCGGCTCGTCCAGAATCAGCACCTCCGGCTCCATCGCCAGGATACCGGCGATGGCCGCCCGGCGCTTCTGCCCGCCGGAAAGCTCAAAGGGCGATTTTTTGTACAGCTCCTCGGGCATCCCCACGGCTTTTAGCGCCGCAATGGCACGTTCCTTTGCCTCCTCCGGGGTAGCTCCCTGGTTTTTGGGGCCAAAGCATACGTCGGAGAGCACGTCGATCTCAAAGAGCTGATGCTCCGGATACTGGAAAACCAGCCCTACGCGGCTGCGGTGGGCGCGCATATCGAAGCCCTCGTCATAGATATTCTTTCCATTATATAGTACCCGGCCAGAGGTTGCTTTCATCAATCCGTTCAGATGCTGGATCAGCGTCGATTTTCCGGAACCGGTATGGCCGATCAGCCCAATAAACTGTCCGTCGCCCAGCTCCAGGTTAATCTCCTTCAGCGCATGACGCTCAAAGGCCGTTCCCTGTCCGTAGATATAGTTTAGATTTTCGATTTTAATTGACATAATTTATCCACCAGTTCATCGATACGCAGGATTCCGTCAGGCAGGTCCACACCGCTCTTTTTCAGCTCGTGGGCCAGAAGGGTGACCTGGGGGACGTCCAGCCTATAGGACTTCAGCTCCTCCACCCGGGAAAACACCTCCCGCGGCGTTCCCTGCATCACTACTTTTCCCTGATCCATGACGATTACCCGGTCGGCATCGATGACCTCTTCCATATAATGGGTAATCAGAATGATCGTTACCTTTTCTTTTTCATTCAGCTCGTGAACCGCGCGGATGACTTCCTTTCGTCCGTTGGGGTCCAGCATGGCGGTCGGCTCGTCGAGGACGATGCACTTGGGACGCATGGCCATCACGCCTGCAATGGCTACCCGCTGCTTCTGTCCACCGGACAACCGGTTGGGCGAATGGCTGCGGTATTCCCACATGCCTACGGCCTTCAGGCTCTTTTCCACACGCCGCCAGATTTCTTCGCGCTCGATTCCCATATTCTCGGGGCCAAATCCCACATCCTCATCCACCATTGTCCCAATAATCTGATTATCGGGATTCTGGAATA
>JAHZHG010000337.1:1105-3432 GCA_019420425.1 Clostridiales bacterium | reverse complement strand
GAAGGAAACAAATACCTCTTTTCCGTCCCATTCCGCCGGAGTAGTAAAGGTTCTGCGGTAATGTCCTACCGGATTATAAATCGTGGGGGCAATGCCCAGCTCAGGAATCTCTACGCCTTCCCAGGGGAGGCGGGTATCCGTATACTTGGGATAATCATAGCCCTCTGTCTGCCAGTTGGACGGAACCGTAATCTCATCCCAGCCACTCACATCATAGGACGGATCCTGGAACTCTTCATTTCTTCCAGACGGATTGTCGGAAAGCATAAACTTCCACTGTCCGTTTAAGAGCTGGTAGTCCACGTTTGTGTCCTTCTCCCGAAGCCGTGCGCTTTCGATGCTGTCATAGGATTTGAAACTGGTATGGGCATCCTCGCGGTTTACCTGGAATACATCCCGCTGATCGTACCACTCCTCCCCCGGAAATGCTGGGGCTTCTTCTGCCTGATCAACGGTATCTGTAACTTCCTGGCTGCTGCCGTCCTTTGTTGCCTCTGCTGCCAGCACTGAGCCGCTGCCTGTCGCCGCCATGATTGCCGCCAGCGTAGAAACAACCGCCTGATTCATCAACTGTCTGCGCTTCATCAATCTGATCTCCTTCCACGTGCTATTTTTCTTCACGTTGCCGTTCTCCATTTTTCGTTATTTTGCCTTTATAAAAGCGGTATTTGCCTTGATTTTCCGTTGCATTGTACAATTGCATGTGTATTATTCTACTATTCCATTCTCCAATATGCTATATAGGAAAGTCGAATAATTTTATATTTATGTTGACATATTTTCCCTTGTTTGTCGAAAAAATCTCTGTTTTTTTATACTGTCGTTTCACCGTGCACACTTGTCTTTCCTGTACAGCCAGTGCAAAACCCCCGGCTGGGCAGCTAATAAAAAGTTTTACATTTTTCCTATTGATTTTTGTCTGAAAATCTGTTTATCTAATATACAGAAAAACACAATGGATATATGCTCAAATCAATTAAAGCGAGGTAATTCAAGATGAGTGCGAATGAAATGAAGCCAGTCAAGGAAGGTAAGGTACGCGAAATTTATGACAACGGCGACAGTCTGATTATGGTTGCTACCGACCGCATCAGCTGCTTTGACGTGATTCTGAAAAACGTTGTGACCAAGAAGGGCACGGTACTGACTCAGATGTCCAAATTCTGGTTTGATATGACCGCAGACATTATCCCGAACCATATGATTTCTGTAGATGTAAAAGACATGCCGGAATTTTTCCATCAGCCCCAGTTTGACGGAAACAGCATGATGTGCAAAAAGCTGAACATGCTGCCGGTTGAATGCATTGTCCGCGGCTATATCACCGGAAGCGGCTGGGCAAGCTATCAGAAGGACGGCACGGTATGCGGAATCACCCTTCCGGAAGGCCTGAAGGAATCCGACAAGCTGCCGGAGCCGATCTACACCCCCTCCACCAAGGCCGAAATCGGTGATCACGATGAAAATATCTCTTTTGAACAGAGCATTGCCTATCTGGAGAAGCGTTTTCCGGGCAAGGGAGAGGAATATGCGTCCAAGCTGCGCGACTACACCATTGCCCTGTACAAAAAGTGCGCAGACTACGCGCTGAGCCGCGGCATCATTATTGCAGACACCAAATTCGAATTTGGTCTGGACGAGAACGGAAACATTGTTCTGGGCGACGAGATGCTGACCCCGGACAGCTCCCGCTTCTGGCCGGCTGACAGCTACGAGCCGGGCCATGGCCAGCCCTCCTTTGACAAGCAGTTCGCCCGCGACTGGCTGAAGGCAAATCCGGACAACGACTGGACTCTGCCCGGGGAGATCGTAGAAAAAACCATCGCGAAGTATCTGCAGGCTTATCAGCTGCTGACCGGCAGGGAACTCGCATAAGGAAATAACCAACGTCTGAACCAATTATACCTGTTCTGAACGGGCAAAGCCCCTGGGGCCGATTCCGCAGTAAGGCTGAACCGTACCCAGGGGCTCATTTCTTTTTTCCAACAGGCGCCGCATAAAGCGCAAATTCATACTCCTTCTCGCCGGACGGTCCCGGTGCAAAGCCCAGAAGCTCGTCCAGCAAATCCTGATCATAGGCGCCGATCGCACACGTTCCGCATCCGATCGCTTCACATGCCAGATACAGGTTCTCGCAGACATGTCCGGCGTCCAGCAGGATATATTTGTGGGCTTTCTGGCCGTATCTCCACTCCGTTCGATAGGGCACCGCACTCCAGACAAACGTGACCGGAGCCTCAGCAGCAAATCGCTGTCCGCAAAGCGCTTCTGTCAGGGCCTCTCCGTATTCCGGCAGCTCTTCCCACACCTCCAGCGCATGGCCGGAC
>JAHZHG010000337.1:0-1070 GCA_019420425.1 Clostridiales bacterium | reverse complement strand
AGATAATGATAGACTCCCGGCATAAGTCCTTCCACACGCCTCACGAACAGATATGTCTCCAGCGGATGTCTGGAGCCTGCGGAAGGTACATTGCGGAAGGATACCTGCTTCTGTCTGCCCGCAAAATTCCGGATCCCCTGTGTCGCCCACAGCAGGAAGGACAGCTCCTTCAGGGACAGCGCCTCTTCTCCATAGCTGCGGCAGCTCTCCCGTTCCTGCAGCAGGGTAAACAGACCCGTATTCTGCACAATCTCTTCTATATCAAGCGGCAGCGGGATGGTTTCTGTGCCTCTTTGCGGCTTTACCGGTAAGGGAAACGGAAGCTTCTGCTGCTGGTCTGTCTCCTCCGCACCGGCATCGGCAGCCTGGTAGCCTTTCATCGTTTCCCTTAGTTTCAACAGTTCATATTTTGTTTTTTCGTTCATACCTGATCTCCATGAGACTGTTTTATCGAGTCTTCTGTTTTCTGTGTTTATCCACTTTTTTGAATCATCTTTATGAATTGACCTATCGCAAATTTAAAATATCTTCAACAGACAGCTCTGGCTGTTCTTATTTTTCCTTTGTATAGTCTCTGTTTCCATCGTTATCGTATTCTTCTAAATATCTTGCCATACCGTTCGGTCCTAATGCCTTAATTAAAGCTTCTGTTCCCATACGCCTGATTTCACTGTCTTTTTTATCATTTCAAACGGCTCCTCCGAAATTCTGCCATATCTGCCAGCATGTATTCCTCCGAATCCCAGTCCTTGTCATCTGCAAACATGTCTTGGATTTCTGCTAACGCAGCTTTACTTTTTGCTGCATTTGTTTGCTTCCTTGTCACCGCAAGGAACTGTATATAGCGAATTGCTGCATTGTAGTCTTCTTCTTCGCGTGCACTTAATAAATCATTTATCAACGTTGCCGTAGGTGCCATTGTCATTCCACCTTTAAATTTTTCGCCTGTAATTTTCCAACTGATGAAAAATGCCGAGTACATAAACGAGAGCTTCCTCAATGCAAAATACAATCACATACTCCATATCTGTCAGAGCAGCCTCCCGATACCCCAGACGATTCAAATAAAC
>JAHZHG010000336.1:497-3435 GCA_019420425.1 Clostridiales bacterium | reverse complement strand
ATGCCGTAGTCCAGGTACTGAACGGAACCGTTACCCCGTCCGGAAAGCTGACAGACACCTGGGCGGAGAATTATTCGGACTATCCGTCCTCCGCCGGCTTTGGGGCAAACGACGGAGACGTAAACCAGGAGGATTACACCGAGGGAATCTATGTGGGCTACCGCTATTTTGACACCTTTAACGTGACTCCGGCGTACCCCTTTGGCTATGGCTTATCCTACACCGACTTTGCGCTTGCCGTGGATGAGGTGACGGCAGACCCGGAGCGGGTTACGGTCACGGCTACGGTGACCAACACGGGAAGCGCCTGCACAGGCAGGGAGGTGGTGGAGGTGTATTTCTCTGCTCCGGACGGCGAACTGGAAAAGCCATATCAGGAGCTGGCCGCCTATGCCAAGACGGACGAGCTGGCGCCGGGGGAGAGCCAGACCCTGACCATCAGCTACTATACGGCGGAAATGTCTTCTTATGATGTGGAACGTGCCGCGTATATTATGGAAGAGGGAGATTATCTTGTCCGCGTGGGCAGCAGCTCCAGAAATACAAAGGCAGCGGCGGTCATCCGTCTGGACGAAACAGTTGTTACCGAGCAGCTGAGCAATCAGCTGGAGCCGGATAAGACATTGAGCCTGCTGTCCCGGGAGGGGATTTCTCCCTATACCTATGCGGGAGAGGCAGAGGAGATCGCTGCGGCGCCTGTGCTGGAGCTGGCTGCCGCGCAGATGGAGACGGCGGATCACGCCTCCGCGTACGATGACGAGACGGTGACCGCTTATGTTTCCGACACCACGGAGACAGAGTATCTGGCGGAGAATCTGCCCTATACCCCCGGCACCAGATATCACGGCGAATACCGGGAGGAGGTAATCGAGCTGAGCGGAGATTTCAGCCAGAGCACCTTAAAGGATGTATATGACGGCAGGATTACCATAGAGGAATTTGTGTCCGGCCTGACGGTAAGCCAGATGGCAGATCTGGTGATCGGCGGAAACAAGCTGCCCAACGCTTCCGGGCAGTCGGCAGGGGCCGCCTCCGGCAATCTGCAGTCGGCGAGCGCCGGTACGATCCTGGGCGCCCAGGCCAATTCTGTGCAGGGAGCGGCGGGAGAGACGGCGGGCCTTTACATTGAGTCAAAGCTGATCCCGAATATTGTCCTGGCCGACGGCCCGGCGGGCCTGCGGCTTACCCAGGAGTACGAGGCTGAGGACGGAAGGGAATATTATCAGTTTTGTACCGCATGGCCCATCGGAACGCTGCTGGCCTCTACCTGGGATACAGAGCTGGTGGAGGAGGTAGGCGCTGCGTTCGGCGCAGAGCTGAAGGAGTACGGGATCACGCTGCTGCTGGCGCCGGGCATGAACATCCACCGGAATCCGCTCTGCGGTCGGAACTTTGAGTACTATTCAGAGGATCCTTATGTTACGGGAACCATCGGCCTTGCAGAGACAAGGGGGATCCAGTCCAATCCGGGTGTGGGCGACTGCATCAAGCACTTTGCAGCCAACAGCCAGGAGGAAAACCGGGCCAGTGTAAATAACAGTATTGATGAGCGGACATTCCGGGAGATTTATCTGAAGGGCTTTGAGCTGGCGGTAAAGGGCGCCCAGCCCATGGCAATTATGTCTGCCTATAACCAGAACAACGGGGTTCCGACAGGAGACGACTATGATCTGCTGACGGACATTGTCCGGGGTGAGTGGGGCTTTGAAGGGATGATCATGACTGACTGGGGCGGCGGCCAGTCCACGCCTTCGATCTCTATGCATGCGGGAAACGATCTGATTATGCCGGGCAGCTTTGTGGAGGATATTACGATCCGGGGCTTTTGCGACGAGGAGCCTGCGTTTGACAGCGAGGACGGCTATCCGATGGTTTCGGTGAGCCGGGGAGGCTGGTTCAGCACAATGGCCCAGACGGATTGGGGTGAGTTTATCCCGGATGCGGCAGGGGATACGGTGATTGTAAAACAGGTAGACAGCTCCGTATTTGCCGAGGCCAGGCGCAGCGGACTGGACGAAAACGGGGAAATTGTTCAGATAAAGGTTTCCGATCTTCTGGCAGAGATGGGCAGCAGCGCGGCAGTGACGGAAAATGAGGACGGCACTACGACGATTACCTACCGGGGGGATTATCAGGAGAACAACATTACCCTGGGGGACCTGCGCCAACCAGTTTGCCGATATGTTTGCCGATGTGGAGGCACAGAGCTATACAAAGCTCCATGAGGATAAGCTGACCGAATATATCATGAACGAAAAATCAGCCGTGCGGTGAAGGCAAATTTAGGTTGCGTTAAGGGGAAAAATCGTGTATGGTAAATATAATGCAAAAAGGACTGTTGCAGACAGAAAACTGTGCTTGCACAGTCCTTTTCGAATAAAGGAGAATGAGCAATGAGTAAAGTAGAAATACCGAGCGGATATCATTCCTGCCTGTCTATGTACGATACGCAGGAGGCAATTGGCATTATCAAGACGGTTATGCAGGAGAAGCTCTGCATGGCCCTGCATTTAAAGCGGGTGACAGCGCCGGTTTTTGTGGATCCGCTGTCCGGACTGAACGACGACTTAAACGGTGTGGAGCGTCCGGTTTCTTTTGATATCCCGGATGCAGGGATGGAGGCACAGGTAGTACATTCTCTGGCAAAGTGGAAGCGGATGGCCCTGTACCGCTATGATTTCCGTGTGGGCAAGGGTATCCTGACCGATATGAACGCAATCCGCAGGGACGAGGAGCTGGATAACCTGCATTCCGTCTACGTGGATCAGTGGGACTGGGAAAAGGTGATCACCAGAGAGGACCGGAACCTGGACTATCTGAAGCAGACCGTGAACCGCATCGTGGGCGTGATCTGCAATACGCTGGATGAGCTGAAGTATCACTACGAGCAGCTGGACACGGAGCTGGTGCGTGAGGTGACCTATATTACCGCCCAGGA
>JAHZHG010000336.1:0-487 GCA_019420425.1 Clostridiales bacterium | reverse complement strand
TAAAGGAGCACAGCACCGTCTGCGTGACGCAGATCGGAGACAAGCCGGCCTCCGGCAAGCCCCACGACGGACGCGCTCCGGACTACGACGACTGGAGCTTAAACGGGGATATCCTGTTCTGGCATGAGCCGCTGGGCTGTGCCCTGGAGATATCCTCCATGGGTATCCGCGTAGATGAAAAGTCCCTGGAGGAGCAGCTGGAAAAGGCAGGCTGCACGGAGCGGAAAAACCGCCTGTTCCACCGCCTGCTGCTGGAGGGCAGGCTGCCGCTGACCATCGGCGGCGGAATCGGCCAGTCCAGAGTATGTATGCTGCTGCTGAAGAAGGCCCACGTGGGCGAGGTACAGGCGTCTATCTGGGATGAAGAGACGCTGCAGGCCTGCGCGCGCGCAGGCATTGCTATTCTGTAGTTTACGCGGGAGGAAAAGGACACAATGAACGAACAGACGATACATGTGGCTCTGCTGGGCCTGGGTACGGTGGGAAC
>JAHZHG010000335.1:801-3474 GCA_019420425.1 Clostridiales bacterium | reverse complement strand
TCCCGCCGCAGAAGTCACAGCTGTCTATATGGGTACGGATCATGCCATAGCCGTTTTTGCCAAAATAGTTTTCTACGATCTCCCGGGCCTTCTCCTGCCCCAGCTGCTCCAGAGTAATGCCTACCGCCTCAGTAATCGCCCCTCCGAAGCCCAGAATCTCCTGATACTTCATCTCCGGATACAGATTCAGCAAATTCAGCTCCTGCCCCTTGGTATCCTTCACAAAACCGGCGGTTTCCTTCTGCTGTGAAACCTGATTTTCCCTGTACAGGGTGGAAATAATCTCTGCTCTCATCTTATCTTTTCCTCTCCGTTTTCTATTTTTATACTGTTAAAGGAGCGCGGCTCCAGCGCAAAGCAAAATGCGTCTCCCTCCCAGCCAAAGGCAACGCTGACCACCCGGTCAAAGGGATTAAACAGCTCCAGGGCCAGGGAACCGTCCGGATTGGCAAATACCAGGCTGTCCGCAGCAAATGTGCCGGAAATCCCCAGCCTTACCGCTCCCCGCTGAATAATCGAAGAAAAATGCTTCATCACATAAAAATCCGGATTGTAGTGTACGGAACCGTCCGTCGGGTCAGCCGTAATCATGGCATTCTGCGGATCTCCCCAGGTACTCCTCCCCAAAGGCTCCAGAATCATATTCCAGTACAGATAGCTCTCCGCCCCGTTGCCGATATAGTGCTTCAGCATTGTCCACACATAGCGGGCATACTCCCAGGTGTTATCCCCAAAGCCGCACTCATTTTCCGACTGCATCAGTCGGATTTTGGGCCACCAGCTCTCAAATGTCCGCTGAATGGCAATTTTCCCGCCCCACTGGTAGCTGACGCCGGCAATATACTTCCGCGCTTCCGGATCGATCAGTACGGTATTGGCAAAATAATCATAATCCTCTGTAGCCCATTTGTCAAAAATTAACCGGTTGTAATCACAGCCCGGAGCATTGATGGTGCCCAGCCACAGCTCCGTATCCAGCCCGGCCCTGGCAAAGGCAGGCCCCAGATAATCCCGGATAAATTCCTTAAGCTCCTCCCCCGTCCACATACAGGAGGGAAATTTCTGATTGGCCACCGGCTCATTCTGCACATGCACCTGGGAAATTCCGATTCCCTCTTTTTTGTATTCCTGAATGAACCGTACAAAATACTGCGCATAGGCCCGAAGATTTTCCGGCGTCCGGATCAGCTTGCCCCAGTTGTAAACCGGAGGGTTCTTCATCCACGTGGGCGGGCTCCAGGGCGAGGCAAACAGCTCCAGCTCCGGTGCGTAGGACTTTGCCCTGCGGATGTAGGGGATCAGCGCCTGCCTGTCCCGCTCAATGGAAAAATGCTTCAGCTCATAATCCCCGGGTATTTCGTCCAGACTGTACCAGTCAAAGGAATAATCGTTGGCGCCAATGGGCATCCGGCAGAAATTAAAATTGCACCGATCCTCTCCCGGCTCAAACAGCTCCCGCAGCACCTCCTCCTGCCGCTCTTCCCTAAGCTGCATCAGCGCCCGGTAGCCCAGTTCATTAAAGCAGCCGCCAAACCCGTTCATCTTCTGATATTCCTGCCCGGTCAGCGCCAGCTCCGCGTCTGTGTGGCCGGCCGTCCGGTATTCTTTTTCGGCCCACGGGGTTTGCTCCGTGGAATACTTCCATTTGATATTCTTCATGCGCACCTCCTGCTCGTTACTGCTCACTCCGTGGCCAGTCACGATTTTTCTGCTCCTACGGTAAGACCGTTGATGATATATTTTGAGAAAAAGCAATATACAATAATAATCGGGACAATGGAAATCGCAATGGCCAGATACATGGCCCCGTAATTCGTCAGATACAGTCCCTTAATCATAGCGATCATTACCGGCATGGTATATTTATCGCTGTCCGTCATGATGATCAGCGGGCCCATATAGTTGTTCCAGCAGGATACAAAGTTAAAAATGCACATCGTAGCCACGCCGGGCGTAATGCAGGGCAGGACAATCCGGTTGAAGATCATAAATTCCGAACAGCCGTCCAGTCTGGCCGCCTCCATCAGTGACTTTGGTATGGTCTGCGCAATGATTCCCCGAAGGAAGAATACCGCTGATGCATTGGCTATCCCCATCACGGCAAAGGGGATGTAGGAATTCAGCAGATGCAGCTTCAGGTTCAGCTGATAAAATCCGATCATACTGACCTGAGTGGGGATCATCATGGAGGCCAGCACCACACCAAACAGGACATTTCTGCCCTTAAAACGGTACTTGGCAAAGCCAAAGGCCGTCAGCGCGCCAAAGTATCCGGTAAACGCCGTGTAGGGCACGGCAATGCACAGACTGTTGAAAAAGCCTCTCCAGATATTCACATGGGACTGCATCGTCTCATAGTTTTCCGCCGTGCTTTTTCCCGGCAGCAGGTTCAGCTTTGTCACAATATCAAAGCTGGAATGGGTGGCATTGATCACCACCAGATAAAACGGCACAACAGACAGCAGCAGCAGGAAAACCAGGAATACATAAATCACTGCATCCGAAGTCTTAATCTTTTTTCTATTCCTCATCGTACGCCCCTCCCTTGCTCTGCATGGCCTTAAAGGAAAATACGCTCAGCACCGCAATAATCACAAACAGCCCGACGGATATGGCGGATGCATAACCGTAGTTGTGGCTCTTAAAGCCCTGATTGTAAAGATACATGACGGT
>JAHZHG010000335.1:0-791 GCA_019420425.1 Clostridiales bacterium | reverse complement strand
GGCAGGGTAATCCGCATATAGGTCTGCCATTTGGTCGCTCCGTCCACCAGCGCCGCGTCATAAACCGAAGAGTCGATTGCCGTAATGCCAGCCATGATGATTACTGTGGTATAACCAAACCACATCCAGCACTGGATATAGGAAACCAGCCCCGAGGTAAAGCTGCCGCTGTTAAAAAAAGAAAAGGGAGCGCCCGGCACCTTCAGCGCGGTCAGGATATAGTTCGCCACCGACTTATCCCCATCAAACAGGAGGTTAAACAGCAGACCCACAGAAGCTGCCGTGATCAGGTTCGGCAGATAATACGCCGCCCGGAAAAACTTCATTCCTCTGAGCTTGTTAAACGTAAAAATCGCCGACAGAATCAGGGCCAGCAGCATCTGCGGGATAAAATTTCCGATCCAGATGCGCAGAGTATTCCACACGGACAGATAAAACACCCGGTCCTTAATCAGCCGCTGGAAATTCTTCAGACCCGCGGCCACCGGCGGCATCAGGCCGTCCCATTGCTGGAAGCTGAAATAAAAGGTATATAAAATCGGATACAGTCCAAATACCGCAAATACCAGAAAAAAGGGCATAATGAACAGCAGGCCGCTGTTTTCTTTGTTTTTCAGCCTTTTCCGTTTACCAGACATTGTTTTTCCTCCTCTTAAAAAATTTCTGCTCCACAATATCCCTTAAAGGATTTGTATGGTTAAGGGAGTAAGTTCCCTGTACTTTATGTGCATACTTCGTGCGGCTTAATTCTGGGATGCCTGAAAGGTATAGTTTTTCACATACGTGGATTC
>JAHZHG010000334.1 GCA_019420425.1 Clostridiales bacterium | reverse complement strand
GACGGACAGCCCGGCTGAGCAATAAGGAGGATACAAATGGAAATAAAGTCATGGGACAAGCCGCTAAAGCTTGAACAGGATGCAGAGGATATCCTGAGGGAGACAAAGCCGTTTCAGGAGCTGATGATGATGTATTCCTGCGCGATCAAGGAGGTCAGCACAAAGCTGGAGGTGCTGAACGCGGAATTTTCTGTCCGCTACAAACGCAATCCGATTTCTTCAATAAAGAGCAGAGTAAAATCGCCGGTAAGCATTTATAATAAACTGAAGCGGCGCGGCCTCCCGATTTCCATCAATTCTGTGGTGGACAATTTAAACGACGTGGCGGGTATCCGGGTAATCTGTTCGTTTATCGATGACATTTATGACATTGCGGGAATGCTGGCTTCACAGGATGACGTTACCGTGGTACAAATCAAGGACTATATCAAAAATCCGAAGGACAACGGCTACCGGAGCTATCACATGATTCTGGAGATACCCGTATTCTTTTCCCAGTTCAGACGGATTATGCGGGTGGAGGTGCAGATCCGGACAATTGCCATGGATTTCTGGGCCAGCCTGGAGCACCAGATGCGGTATAAAAAGGATCTGGAGGAGGACCGCGCCTTTGACGTGATTGGAAAGGAACTGTTTGAATGTGCCAAGATCATAGAAGAGACGGATGTCCGTATGCAGAAAATCAGAGATATGATCGGAGAATTCACAGATCCGACATAAATTATCGCTATACTGTTTAGAAACGGGAGGTGAGGCAGTTATGGAAAAACTGAAAATACTGGTGGTGGACGACGAGAGCAGGATGCGCAAGCTGGTTCGGGATTTCCTGGTACGCAAGGATTTTGAGGTCCTGGAGGCGGAAAACGGCGCAGATGCGATCGATGTATTTTTTGAAACTAAGGATATTGCCCTGTTGATTCTGGATGTAATGATGCCGAAGATGGACGGCTGGCAGGTGGTACGGCAGATAAGAGAATACTCCAAGGTGCCGATCATCATGCTGACGGCCAAGGGAGACGAGCGGGATGAGCTGCTGGGCTTTGAGCTGGGGGTGGACGAATACATCTCCAAGCCATTCAGCCCGAAGATTCTCGTGGCACGGGTAGAAGCGATTCTGCGCAGATCCAATGCCTTTTCTACGGAGGACGTATTAAAGGCGGGAGCCATTGAGATTGACAAGGCGGCGCACCAGGTGAGCATTGACGGCCGGCCGGTGGAGCTGAGCTACAAGGAATTTGAGCTGCTGACCTACTTTGTGGAAAATCAGGGAATTGCACTGTCCCGGGAAAAGATTTTAAACAGTGTATGGAATTACGACTATTTTGGAGACGCCCGTACGATCGACACCCATGTGAAAAAGCTGCGGAGCAAGCTGGGCGCCCGGGGCGAGTACATCAAGACAATCTGGGGCATGGGCTACAAATTTGAGGTGGAATGATGGGAAAAGGAAAAAGCAGGAGAAGGCATTCCATCATGGTGGAAATGGCTGTGGTCTTTACCGGACTGATGGCCTTAGTGCTGGTGAGCAGCCTGCTGGTCAATAACTATTTTCTGGAATCCTATTACGTCAGACAGCTGGAAAAAAGCCTGAAGCAGGCCTATACCGAGTTGGACGGGTTTTTGTCTGCCGGGAATGGCAGCAGGGACGAATACAGCACGCGCCTGAGCCGCCTGATTACCTCCAACAATATTTCCCTGATGGTCCTGGACGAGCAGTTCGAAAAAGTCGCCTGGATAAGGGATGAGGACGCGGATACGCTGAATATTATGAGCGCGCGCCTTTTCGGGTATTTCTGGGGGATCGACCAGCAAAAGGGAACGGTTGTGCTGGACAGCACCGACAGCTACACCATACAGAAGTACGACGATTCGGAAACCGACCTGGAATATCTGGAAATGTGGGGCACGATGGAGAGCGGCTATCATTTTATGATGCGGATACCGATGCTCAGCATCCGTTCCAGCGTGCGGATTTCCAATGAGTTTACGATGTACTTAAGCGTGGCGGCGATTGTACTGTGCGTAGGTCTGATTATCTGGATGTCCCACAAGATTACCACACCGCTGCTGGAGCTGACTACGCTTTCCCAGCGGATGGCCGAGTTGGATTTTGACGCCCGATACGAGCGGGGAGGCAGCAATGAAATCGGCATTTTGGGCGAGCATTTTAACCAGATGTCGGACACGCTGGAGCGGACGATATCCCAGCTGAAAACGGCAAACAACGAGCTGCAGAAGGACATCGAGAAAAAAACGCAGATTGACGAAATGCGCAAGGAATTTCTTTCCAACGTATCCCATGAGCTGAAAGCGCCCATCGCTCTGATCCAGGGCTATGCCGAGGGATTAAAGGAATGCGTCAATGACGATGAGGAAAGCCGGGAGTTCTACTGTGACGTGATTATGGACGAATCATCAAAGATGAATGTGCTGGTACAGAAACTGATGACGCTGAACCAGCTGGAGTTTGGCAATGACGAGGTGGTGATGGAGCGGTTTGACCTGATCCAGCTGATCCAGATCCTGGCTCAGCAGAGCCAGGCGGAGCTGAGGTATTTCGGCCCCGATAAGGCGAACGTCTGGGCCGATGAGTTTAAAACCGAAGAGGTGCTGAACAACTTCCTGAGCAACGCCCTGCACTATGTTTCCGGCGAAAAGCGGATCGAAGTCCGCGTGGAGGAGCGGGAAGGGGTGTTCAGGACTTCCGTATTCAATACCGGAGAACGGATTCCGGAGGAGGACCTGGACAAGATCTGGACAAAATTCTACAAGGTAGACAAGGCCAGAAGCCGGGAGTACGGAGGCAGCGGCGTAGGTCTGGCTATCGTAAAAGCGATTATGGACGGCTTCCACCAGCCGTTTGGCGTGGAGAACAGGCCGGACGGAGTGGAGTTCTGGTTCGAGCTGGAGAGTGCGGATAAACGGAAAGGCCAGGAGGAAGAGTGAGTAGATGAAAAGAGGAAGGATCGGTGCTCTGCTGTGCGGCATATTCCTATTGATGGGGCTGGTTTTTCTGGCTGTTGGGATTGGCATCACGGCAGCAGAACGCCATTTTTTTGATGGAGCAGAGCCGGTGACGGCGGTGATCACGTCGATCGATACCCGGCGGGGCAGCGACGGTGATCTGGAGCATGAGGTATATGTTTCGTATACCATTGACGGCAAAGGCTACGAAGGCAGATTAAATGCTTACCATTCCGGCATGGCTGTGGGCGGAGAGATTACGGTATATTGCAGGAAAGACGCTCCGGAAAATCCCAGGGTGAAAACCGGGATCTTTTTGTGGGTTTTCGGCGGGATCGGGGGTGTATTTGCCCTTGGCGGCGGGATCGGGCTGATCTTTGTACACAGATATGTGTCCAGGCGCAGAAAGGTGAGAGAGACCGGCCGGCGCCTGTATGCCCAGGTAACCGGCTGGGAGCAGAACCTTGGCGTCAGTGTGAATCATCGTCACCCTTATGTGATCACCTGTCAGTATCTGGATCCGGTAAAGCAGGTGGTGCATG
>JAHZHG010000333.1 GCA_019420425.1 Clostridiales bacterium | reverse complement strand
CTGATAGAGGGAAGCGTCCGCAGAGAGAACAGAAAACAGGTAATAGACCAGCTGGCGGCAGTGTTCATTCTGCAGGGCTATCTGGATCAGATGAGGATGAAAAAAGATGGAGAAAATTAGTTTTGGGTTAGCAGATGGCGAAGAGGATGCTCAGTTTTATGTGCTGGAGCAGACAACCATACGTGGGATAAATTACCTTCTGGTTACTGACTCCGAGGAGGATGAGGCGGAGGCCTGGATCCTGAAGGAGATTCCTCAGGAAGGAAAAGAAACGGAAGCGGTATACGAAATCGTGGATGAGGACGGAGAGCTGGATGCAGTCTCCAAAGTATTCATGGCCATGATGGACGATACGGAAATCCAGATATAAACATGTACGGAAAATAAAATAACGGAGGTGTACTTTGAATACGAAGACAGTATTATTGTGGTGGACTGCGGACTGTCCTTCCCGGAGGATGATATGCTGGGCATTGACCTGGTCATCCCGGATATTTCTTATTTAAAGGAGCGGGCGGACAAGGTGAAGGGATTCGTGTTTACCCATGGCCATGAGGACCATATCGGCTCCCTGCCCTATATACTGAAGGAACTGAACGTGCCCATATACGCGACCAAGCTGACGATGGGCCTGATTGACCATACGCTAAAGGAGCATGGCCTGTCCAAAAATGTGAAAAAGAAAATCGTAAAGCAGGGGCAGTCCATCAACCTGGGGTGCTTCCGGATCGAGTTTATCCGGACAAATCACAGCATAGCCGACGCAGTGGCACTGGCCATTTATTCGCCGGCCGGCATTGTCGTCCACACCGGAGATTTTAAGGTGGATTATACGCCGGTATTTGGCGACGCCATCGACCTGCAGCGTTTTGCCGAGCTGGGGAAAAAAGGAGTGCTCGCTCTGATGTGCGACAGTACGAATGCGGAGCGCCCGGGCTTCACGGCCTCGGAGCGTACGGTGGGCAAGACCTTTGACAATATTTTTGCGGAGCACAAGGACACCCGGATCATCGTAGCGACCTTCGCCTCCAATGTGGACCGTGTACAGCAGATTATTAACTCTGCGTACAAATACGGCCGGAAGGTGGTCGTAGAGGGGCGGAGTATGGTAAACGTCATTTCCACTGCCTCAGAGCTGGGCTACCTGAATATTCCGGACAATACCCTGATTGATCTGGAGCAGATGAAGCACTATCCCGATGAACAGATGGTGCTGATCACCACAGGCAGCCAGGGAGAATCCATGGCCGCACTTTCCCGGATGGCCTACAACATGCACCGCAAGGTGAATATCAAGCCAAGGGATACGATTATTTTCAGCTCCAACCCAATCCCGGGCAATGAAAAACCGGTTTCCCGCGTGATCAATGAGCTTTCCAAAAAGGGCGCGGATGTGATTTTCCAGGACGCCCACGTATCCGGACATGCCTGCCAGGAGGAGATCAAGCTGATCTATTCCCTGGTAAAGCCGAAATATGCGATCCCGGTACACGGCGAATACCGCCATATGAAGGCGCAGGCAAGGCTGGTGGAGAGCCTTGGCATTCCCAAGGAAAACATCTTTATTGCGACCTGCGGCGATGTGCTGGAGCTGGATGATCAGGGGGCGGCGATCAGCGGACATGTGCAGACCGGTGGCATTCTGGTTGACGGCCTGGGCGTGGGCGATGTGGGCAATATTGTGCTCCGTGACCGCCAGCATTTGGCAGAGGACGGCATTTTGATTGTCGTGCTGACGCTGGAGCGGGCCAGCGGTACTGTGGTGGCAGGGCCGGATATCGTTTCCCGCGGTTTTGTCTATGTGCGTGAATCAGAAGGGCTGATGGATGAGGCCAGACAGGTAGTGGAGGACGCGCTGGATACGTGTATGCAGAAACGAATCTCCGACTGGGGCAAGATTAAAAATTCCATCAAGGATTCCCTGAGCGATTATCTCTGGAGAAAGACAAAACGGAGCCCGATGATTCTGCCGATTATTATGGAGATTTAGGGAAGTATATGGATGAGAGAATAAATAAGGCGCTGAAAGAGCTGAAGGATGCGATCCGCAGCTGTGAGGATTACAAAAGCTTCTGCGCGGTAAAGGCAGAGGTGGATGCAGAGCCGGAGCTGCGCCGGCAGATCGACGATTTCCGTCTGCGCTGCTTTCAGCTGCATAACGAGCGGGCGGATAATCCGGATTTTGCAGAGCTGGACCGTTTTTCTCAGGAAAGCTTTGAATTTCGGAAAAACCCGCTGGTGGACGAATATCTGAAGCGGGAGCTTAGGGTCTGCCGGATGCTTCAGGAAATCGGACTGGAGACAATGGACGCCATTGACCTGGGCGTGCAGAGCTTTGCAGACCGGCTCAAAATCTAAAAGGACGGCGACAGCAATGGAAGGAAGACGAACCCTGCTGCGGGCAGCCGCAGTCATCGCCCGGCTGATGGTCTGTCTGCTGATTATCCTGGCTATGGTGCGCATCGGAAGGTATGCGTATTCTGTGGGTTATCAGGTATTTGGACAGCGGCAGGGCCAGGCGGAGGAGCCGGGTGAAACGCTTACCGTGGACATTACAGAAGGTATGGGGACAGAAGAGATCGGCAGCCTGCTCAAGGAAAAGGGACTGGTTGATGATGTCCTGGTTTTTCGCATACAGAAGCTCCTTTCCGGGGACGGCGGCGCAATACAGCCCGGCACCTACGTGCTGAATACGGCAATGAGCGCAGAGCAAATCCTGGATACACTGAAAGCAGGAGCGGGGGATGAAGGAGGGGACAGCCCATGATCGTAGATGAGCGGATGGTCACCTATATCAATTCCCTGGATCCGGGAAATACCCGGTTTCTTGAGGAACTGGAGATCGCAGCGCGGTCCGCGCAGGTGCCGGTTATCCGAAGGGAGATGCAGAGCTTTTTAAAGTTTTTGCTGGAGCTTCGGCGTCCAAAGCATATCCTGGAGGTCGGCGCTGCCGTGGGGTTTTCTGCGATTCTTCTGGGGCAGTACAGTCCGGAAGAGACGAGGATCACGACGATGGAGTCCGATCCGGACCGCGCGGCTGGCGCCAGGGAAAATATCCGCCTGGTCGGCATGAGCGAAAAGATCACCCTTCTGGAAGGGGATGCGGCAGAGCTTTTGCCTGCCCTTGACGGAAGCTATGACCTGATTTTTATGGATGCGGCAAAGGGGCAGTATATTTATTTCCTGCCTGAGGCGCTGCGGCTGCTTAGCTTGGGCGGCGTACTGGTTTCCGACAATGTACTGCAGGACGGGGATGTGATCGAGTCTCGTTTTGTGGTGGAGCGCAGGAACCGCACCATATACAAGCGGATGCGGGAATACCTGTATGAACTGAAGCATAATGAGAAGCTGACGACTGCCATTCTCCCCCTGGGAGACGGAGCGGCGGTTTCTGTACGGAGGTGCCTATGAGACATCCGGAATTACTGATCCCTGCCAGCAGCCTGGAAGTGCTGAAAACGGCAGTGGTCTATGGCGCCGATGCGGTATATATCGGCGGTGAAGCCTTTGGCCT
>JAHZHG010000332.1 GCA_019420425.1 Clostridiales bacterium | reverse complement strand
CATCAGCCGGAGTCTGGATGACCATTGTGGCCGCCGGCTGCTCAAGGATTCCACGGATCGTATATTCCCTGCCGTTTACGGTTACGGTTTCTCCTTCTGCGCCGCTGCTGCCAAACAGCTCCCATGCCGTTTCCGCATCAAGCAGGCATCCTCTGGTATCCCCATACTGTGGTACAGTAGAGGCTCCGAAAAGCAGCTGGGGATTTCCGCAGACCGACAGGACATGGACGGAGGCGCTCCGTTTGACCGGGCCGGATACAGAGACTGTTACCTGATCATCCTCTGTCCAGAAAACCGCGTCTCCTCCGGCGCTGCCAATCAGCTCCCGGGCGCGTCCGTCCGGGACGCCGTCTCCGGACAGCCGGTAATCCCAGCGGTTTTCCCATTCACCGAAAAGCGCCAGCTGACCGGAGAACAGGAACAGTGCGGCAAGAAAAAGAAAGAAAAGAAGTAGTATTCTGCACGTTTGTTTCATTGCACCTGCTTTCTGACCCTGCTTCCGGCGGAAACCTCCCGGTCGGAGCGGATAATGATCTCTCTGCTCTCCAGACCGTCTCCGGATATGGCCGCGTATTCCGCGTCTTGCTCCAGGATCGTTATGTTCAGTTTTTCTGCCTTCAGTACCGTGCCCAGTATGCCGGCTGACTCCTCCACCGTTAGCAGGTAGGTCTCGCCGCCTCCTGTATGGATGGCGCTGGCCGGTACTACCGTGGAGTATTGCGCTGAGGCTTTGCCAAATTCTGCAGTAACGGTCTCGCCGACGGCAATGCTGCCCGGGGGAATCTGGATAGTGACATCCAGCTGATCCGGATCCTCCTTGCTTTCTTCAACCGTCGAAATCGAATATCCCTCAAGCTCTTCGGCGCTGCCGTACTTCTTTAGCGTTACCGGATCGCCTGCGCCCACGTATGCTTCCTGGGCGGCGGGAATCTGCACGGTCAGCTGGCCGCCCAGATCGGAGCGGATCAGGGTGAGCGCTGCCGAGGACGTGGTTTTCTGCCCTGCGGTCAGCTGGATACTGTCCACTGTCCCGGCTGTCTCTGCGGCGACGGTTCCGTCCTCTGCCAGGGCCGGGCAGGCGGCGTCCGCAATACTGCGGAGCAGCTTAGTCAGCTCCGTTTCCGCCTCAGACAGGCTTTTCTGATAATCCGGTATAGCCTCCTCCAGCGCCTCCCTCAGCTTTTGCTCATCCTCCTTGCGTTCAAACTGGTATACGCGGTCACGGTTTCGCACGTATTCCCAGTAAGCAGCCCTGGCGCTTTGCAGCTGCTCCAGGCTGGCCGTGCAGCGCTGACGCAGCAGGACGGCCTGATTTTCGGCCTCCTCCGCCGATCCGTCCTCCTCCTGGAGAAGGATTCTCCCGGCGCGCATCCGCTGATCCAGGTACTCCTGATATTCGGTCATCCAGGTGTATTCCCACTGGCGCATTTCCCGCTCCAGCCGATCCTCCTCCAGGTCATCGTCAGCCTTCCAGTACCAAGTCTCTGTTTTTTCCAGATAACGTATCCAGCTATCGTAGGCGGCTACATAGGCCTCCATGGCCGTTGCCAGAGAAGCCGCTTTTTCCTTCGCATAGCTGAAAAAGTCCTCCTTTGCCCTGAGATACGGCGTATTTCCGGCGGTTTTTAGCAGGACGCCGCCTGCCTCCACCTGCTCCCCTTCGTGTACGCAGATTTCCGTCACGGTAAGCCCCTCCGGGATAACCACTGCAAATTTTTCCACCGCCTCCACCTTGCCGCTTTCCGAAAACCGGTGGGAGATCTTTCCGGACACGGCCCTGCCGGTTTCTGCCACGGCTGTCGTCACGCTTGCGGCGGCCCGTGACACAAAGGTGAAAAACAGGATTGCCGCAAGGAATACGGCTCCGATCTGTATTGCTTTTTTCCTTATCATTTCGTTCACTCCTTTATCGCTGAGCTCATAATTCCCTGTTCCAGATATTCCTGTCCGAATAAAAACACCAGCAGCGCCGGGAGAAAGGTCAGGACGGATACCGCGAAGGCAAAGCCGACCCGGCCCTCCGTGATTTCCGGGAGGAGGATGGACAGCGGCCATTTGGCCCTCGTCTTTAAGAAGGTCAGCGGCTGCTCGATCATGCTCCAGCTCTCCAGAAATCCCAGGACCGCCGCGGAAAATATCCCTTGCTTGCCTAAGGGAATCCCGATGGCAAAAAACAGCTGAAGCTCTCCGGCCCCGTCCAGCCTTGCGGCCTCGAGCAGCGCATCCGGTATTCCGCTGAAAAACCGCTGCATAATAAACACCGGCAGCGTGGAAAAGGAGCCAAGCAGGATAATGCCGGTAAGCTTATCCAGCAGGCCCAGCTGCGACAGCGCCAGGTAATCGGACAGCATGAATACCTGAAACGGCATGAGCATCAGCAGAATGTACAGCCAGAGCAGCACGCGCTTTAAGGGAAAGGCGTACCGGGCAAAGCCCCAGGCCGCCAGTGTGCCGACAATCAGCTGCCCGGCCAGCGTGCCCAAAGTCAGCTTTACGGTATTCCAGAACATGACAAAAAATTCCGGGGTGTCCAGAAGCACCTCCACATACGCCCGCAGCGTGGGATATTCCGGAAGAAAGGGGTAGCTGATATAGCCGCTTCCCTTTCCAAGGACAGCGCAAAAATAGACAGACAGCTCATCCTCCCCCATGAAGGAGCCAGTCGCCAGAATCAGGATGGGAAGCAGAAAGATCAGGGAAAATCCCAGGATAAGGATTTCCGTTGCCAGGCTTTTTCGCTTCATTGCTCCTCCTTTCCCCAGAAACGGTAGATCACGCAGATCAGTCCTACGAGCGCCAGGCTGAGCAGAACGGAGGCTGCCGACAGCTTATCCAGCGCAAGGGCAGAAAACCAGTTGTTAAATAAATGCTGAAGCATGTACATGCTGTCATGGGGATAATTCCCGGCGATCAGATACGCTTCCCGGAATACCTTAAAGGAATTTAGCAGGGAAAGCACGGCTATGGTATACAGCACAGGCCGCAGCTGGGGAAGGATAATCCTGAAAAATATCTGCCGTTCCCCGGCCCCGTCCACTCTCGCCGCCTCACAGATACTCTCCGGTATCCGGCTCAGCCCGGCAGTCCACAGAACCAGATCGTAGCCGAGGTTCTTCCACAGATAGCAGAACACCAGCACCCAGAAAGCGGCGGAGGTATCCAGCCAGCGAATATCCGGCAGGCCGGCCAGGTGCAGACAGCGGTTCACCATGCCCTGGTCGGCGAACAAAACTTCCCAGACCAGGGCTGCCGACGATGCAGGCAGGGACATGGGCAGCAGGTATATGCTTTTGCTGACGGCCCCTCCCCTGCTGCGGACGACGAAAGCGGCCAGAAGCAGGGAAAGGATGATCAGCGCCGGTATGCAGATAAGGGCAAAGCAGACGGTATTTCTGGCCGCCAGAAAAAACGCGCCGTTTTCCAGTACCTGCCGGTAATTCTTTAGCCCGACAAAGGAGCCGCCTGTAGCTGACAGAAAGGATCTGCGGATCACATCCGTCCATGGCAGGAAATAAAA
>JAHZHG010000331.1:1838-3526 GCA_019420425.1 Clostridiales bacterium | reverse complement strand
GATTCGTCATCTATTACTCCACTCCCCGTCTGAAATGGCCTCTGGTGCAGGAGCTGCCTTTTCCCTCCCCCTGGCTCATTCCTCTTCTGTAAAGCTCCATAACCCGCCCGGCCTCCCCGGCGCTCTCTGTCGTAAAACAGATCCGGTATCCTCCCGTGGGATTCAGCCGCCTGATCTCCTCCATGCAGTCAAACAGACACAGCGGACTGGAATTATACAGCACATTGTAACAGTAATCACAGTAATTTTTTACCGGAAACGTAATCCCCTTCCGGTCCTTCAGCCACAGGCAGCCCGGCTGCTTTGTACAGCCGTTTTGCAGGCGGTTTGTACACTGGGCGGAAACCATCAGCGGCAGCCTGCCGTAAATGATCAGCTGACTTCCCTCCGCGCCCCGCTGCCGGCATTCCCGGCTGTTCAGCTCCACGGGAACCGTATCGGTATGGATCCCAAGGGCCCTCAGCTCCCTGCGGGCCCTTCCGGACCAGGCATACAGGGAAAAGTCTGCGTATCTCACCGCATGCTCCGGCAGACTGCGGGCAAAATATACCTCGTCCAGATTTCTCAATAAAAACCCGTCAAATTCAGACAGCCAGCCGTTTTTCCGATATGTGCGGTATTTTTCCGCTGTTTTTCCCCGAAAGACGGAGGGCAGGACGAGAACACACCTGCAGTTTTTCATTTTCAGGCTCCTGCCCAGCCCGGCGACCCGCGAAAACCCATACTGCTCTGCCAAATGGCAGGACAGCCACAGCTCGTCCGCCTCCTGCACACCCTCTGCCTCCAGCTGCTCCATCGTCTCCACCTGAACGGCAAGCGCCGGAGCGGACTCCATAAATGCACCATCGGCCGGCTCGTCGGCCGGCTCGGCACAGCCCTTTGCCTTCCGACGGAAGGGCGCCAGCAGCTGCCCGGTAAGCTGCGCCAGTCCATCCCTTCTCAGCTCGTTGATTTTCTGTACTGGAAGGAATGCGTTGTCTCCGCAGAGAATTTCCAGCTGCGCGAACATAAATGGCGTGTCGCCGGTCTTTTCCATCCGCCGCTTCAGCTCGCCGCTCTCCAATGGCCGGTTCTGGGCTGGCAAAACCGTATCTCCTGCAAGACGCACCTGCGCCCCTTTGCAATTTAGTTCAAGTATAGCAGGATTGCCCGGGGAAATTATTAACTTCCCATTAATTTTTTCTTTTATTTTTGCCGATACATACTGGCTATGCAGCCGTTCAAGCAATTCCTGGTTTTTCGTCCTTCTCCATACGGTATCCATACTCTGCCCGGAAAAACTGCCTTTTATCCATTGCTTTTCGCCTTTTTTCGTAGAAAAGCCCCAGGTCAGGCCGGCATTTTTCCCGTTTCCGGAGAGATTTTCCAGCACATCCCCCGGATTCAGCGGCTCCAGCGCCTCCACCAGCATCCGGTTCTTTTCTTTTTTAATGACCTGGAAGCCGGGCGTTCCAAAATGATTCGGCCGATTCACCGA
Source organism: Clostridiales bacterium (assembly GCA_019420425.1). Classification (GTDB taxonomy): domain Bacteria; phylum Bacillota; class Clostridia; order Lachnospirales; family Lachnospiraceae; genus JAHZHG01. The sequence goes on along the minus strand of JAHZHG010000331.1, from coordinate 2,049 downwards.
CATCATTTCTTTGCCGTTTTTCACCTGGTAATAGCCCCTGGAAAATCCGCCCCGGTTGTACAGATCCATCAGCTGGTTTATCTCCTCCGGGCTGACCCGGTAGCCTTCTCTGCCCTGGGACATACAGCGGTCCAGGCAGCTGCGGTAAACCTCGGTCACCCCCGCCGCATATTCCGCCCGCTTCATCCGTCCTTCAATTTTCAATGAATAT
>JAHZHG010000331.1:0-1828 GCA_019420425.1 Clostridiales bacterium | reverse complement strand
AATATCCGGCAAAAGCTCCAGGGTGCAGATATCCTTTGGGCTTAGCAGATATTCCTGACGTCCCGTTTTCATCTCCCGGTAGGGCAGACGACAGGGCTGGGCACAGCGCCCGCGGTTGCCGCTTCTGCCGCCGATCATACTGCTCATCAGGCACTGGCCGGAATAACAGTAGCAGAGGGCGCCGTGGATAAAGCTCTCGATCTCAATCTCTACGGCATGGTGAATCTCCTTTATTTCCTTCAGGGAGAGCTCTCTGGAGGTCACAATCCGGGAAGCGCCCATCTCCTTGAGCAGCCTAGCCCCGTCCGGCCCCATCAGGGTCATCTGTGTGCTGGCGTGGAGCGGCAGATCCGGGAACCACTCCCGGATTGCGGAAAAAACGCCGATATCCTGTACGATTACCCCGTCCAGTCCATTCTCATAATACGGACGTAAATAGCCGTACAGCTCTTCGTTCAGCTCCTGCTCCTTCAGCAGGGTGTTCACCGTGAGATATACCCTTCTCCCGTGCAGATGGGCATAGTCCATTCCCTCCAGCAGCTGTGCTTCCGTAAAGTTTTCCGCATATGCACGCGCGCCGAACCGGCTGCCGCCGGCATATACCGCATCCGCTCCGGCATTGACCGCCGCCATCAGTCCTTCCAGTGATCCTGCGGGCGCCAGGATTTCTGCCATAGTTTCCTCCGTTTCTGTGCAAAATGCACGTCTGAATACACAAAATGAGATTGCGCAAAGCGCAATCTCCGTCCGCTACGTCCTATCGTCTGGAGGATGTCTTCAGCTGGGTCTCCAGCTGGATAATCCGCTTTTCATATCCGGAAGCCTCTTCCTGAAGATCCTTCAGCGCTTTCTCGGTGGTTTCCAGACGGATCTGTGCAGAAATCAGCTCATGCTTCAGCTCATACAGCTCCTTTTCCTTTTCTGCCAAATGATCCTCGGTCAGCTCTACCTGACGCTTTGCTTTAAAATAATCGTCGGCAATATTCAGCTCCAGAAGGATGCTCTTCATCTCCGGCGCCATAACGGAATAGCCGTCTACCTTTTTAAACTCGGTAAGCTTGTTATTGATATATGTAGCTACCCGCTGGAGGTACTCCTCGCTCTCATACCCGCTGAGCGTATAGATTTTCCCTGCGATCAGCACCTGTGCCTTATTTTTCTCTGCCATATGGGCTGCTCCCCTTCCTTAATTATACTACTATTATAAACATATTCGGTTAAATTACAACCCTGCATTTCTCAGCGTTCCAGTCCGAGATGATGATACGTAAAGTCTGTCACTACCCTTCCCTTGGGCGTCCGGTTCAAAAATCCATTCTTAATCAGAAACGGCTCGTATACATCCTCGATCGTACCGGAATCCTCCCCGATCGCTGCTGCCAAGGTGTCCAGCCCCACCGGGCCGCCGGAAAATTTTTCGATCATGGTCCGCAGAATCAGCCGATCCAGAGCGTCCAGCCCCAGCTTATCTACCTCCAGCAGATCCAGCGCCAGGGAGGCCACCTCTGCGGTAATCACCCCGTCGTATTTTACCTGAGCAAAGTCCCGTACACGCTTCAGCAGGCGGTTAGCCAGCCTGGGTGTTCCCCTGGAGCGCCTGGCGATCTCCAGCGCCCCCTCATCCTCGATCTTTACATTGAGTACTGCAGCTGAACGCAGAATGATGGTTTTTAGTTCTCCGTCCGTATAAAACTCCAGATGATTCAGCACGCCGAACCGGTCGCGCAGCGGTGCGGTCAGCAGGCCTGCCCGCGTCGTGGCTCCCACCAGGGTAAAGTGGGGAAGATCCAGGCGGATGGAACGGGCAGCCGCCCCCTTTCCGATCATA